>PBIV01000017.1 GCA_002720935.1 Rickettsiales bacterium
TTTTCATAATCAATATCAAATAACCACTTAGCTTCAATAACTTCAAATGCTTTATTTGCAAAAGTTGCTGAATCAATAGTAATTTTACTACCCATAGACCATACAGGATGATTTAAAACTTGTTCTGGTGTTACGTTTTCATATTTATCTGTGGAAATATTTCTTAATGATCCACCAGATGCAGTTATAATTATATTAGCTATACTCGATTCTTTTTCAATACATTGCCAAATTGCACTTGGTTCACTATCAACTGGTAATATCTTTTGTCTTACATCTTCGATTTCCTCGAGTAATGATTGAGCACTAACGATAATTTCTTTACTAGCCAATGCAACTGTTTTTCCAATTTTTAAAGCTTCTAAAGTTTCCTCCAAGCTGTATAAACTTGGCGTTGCGACAACAATTATATCTACTATTGGGTTAGATATAATATTAATATTATTTTCAAGTTTTGCTCCTTGTAATTCTATCGAGCTTATTAATTGTGGATTAAAATTAATAAAATCTGGTTGGAATTCTTCAATTTGTTTATTTAGTAGTTGGGTATTATTATTTGCTATTAAACCAACTACATTTAGTTCGTTTGGAAAAGCTCTTATAATATCTAATGTTTGGACACCAACAGAGCCAGTTGACCCTAGAACAACTATATTTTTCATATAATGCTCCAGAGCAAAATATTAATAGTAATTAGGCTTAATAAAATTGAGTCTATCCTGTCTAAACAACCACCATGTCCTGGCATAATTATCCCAGTATTTTTTACTTTAGCTTTTCTTTTTAGTGTTGAAATAATTATATCGCCAAATTGTGCAGTTATGTTTAACACTGTAGAAAACAATATTGTAGTTACTATACTTGTAAAAATAGCCAAATTCTGAGAAAAAACAAATATAAAAAACAATGTTGTAATTATAAATGAACCTACACTACCTTCAATAGTTTTATTTGGGCTTATTTTCTTAACTAATGGATGTTTCCCTAATGAAATCCCTACTATGAATGCCGAGGTGTCAGTTAAAAAAATACCAATCATAATTATTACAATAAGACTGATGTCATAATTATTATAGATACTTAATCCAGATATAATGGCCCCACTTATATAAATTAAACCTAATAATCCATAGAAAGTAAGTTTAATTTGGTTATTTACATCTAATTTAATTAAAATTATATAGAGCCCTGATATTAAACCTGTGATGATAAATGTTTTAGTAATAATATCATTTGTAATAGAAGGTATTGATAACAAAGTCAAAATTACTGGCATCAATAATATTAGTATAATCTGGGTGGATAAAAGAGATATTTTTACTAACTTTATGAATTCAAATATTGCTAACATTGCTATAAGTGTTACAAAAATAAATAGATATGGATCTCCGAGAAAAATTGCACCAAAAAATATTGGTAAAACAACCAAAGCAGACATCATTCGTGTAAGAAATCGATTGTCTTTCATTTATAATTTTCCGTATTTTCTCTTTCTTGTACTGTATGACCGGACAGCTTTTAACAAATCATTAGGTTTAAAATCAGGCCATAATATTTCTGTTGAAAAATATTCACTATATACTGACTGCCATGGTAAAAAATTACTTGTTCGTTGTTCTCCTGCTGTTCTGATTATTAGGTCAGGGTCAGGTATATTGGCAGTATATAAATATTGATTTATTAGTGTTTCGTTGATATCCACACTTTTTATATTATCATCAATAATGTTTTTTATTGCTTGTATGATTTCTTCTCTTCCGCCATAATCCAAAGCGATATTGCATGAAAGTCCAGTATTATTTTTAGTAATTTCTAAAGAGTTATTAATTAATTTTTGTAAGTTATGAGAAAGTCTTTTGGTATTTCCGATATAGTTAATTTTAATATTTTTTGTATGGACTGATTCAGTTTCTTTCATAATAGCTTCTTCAAGTAAATCCATTAAGCCATCAATTTCTGATTTAGGCCTATTCCAATTTTCTGTGGAAAATGCATATAAAGTCAAATGTTTAATATTGGAATTAATTACGATATCGATAAGAGGAAATATAGCAGCTATACCTGCTTTATGCCCATTTATTCTGGGCAGATTTTTATTTGTTGCCCATCTACCGTTTCCGTCCATTATTATTGCTACATGATTAGGTTGATTTTCTATTAATTGAAAATCTTGAATAATCTCTAAGGATGGTATATCAGATTGTCTAAGATATTCATTGATCATATTTCCATGATTTCTTTTTCTTTTTGCACAGTAATATTATCTATTTCACCAATGTGTTTATCAGTAGTTTTTTGGACTTGTTCTTGATATCTGTGTAATTCATCTTGAGAGATCTCTTTATTCTTTTCAAGATTTTTAATTTGATCCACAAAGTCTCTTCGAACATTTCTAATAGAAATTTTATAATCTTCCGATTGCTTTTTTACTATTTTTACTAATTCTTTTCTTCTTTCCTCAGTTAAAGGGGGAATAGGTATTCTAATGACTGATCCATCATTTGTAGGATTAAATCCCATATCTGATTTTTGTAGACCTTTTTCAATAGATATAATCGCTTCTTTGTCCCAAGGTTGAATTACAATTAGTTGAGCTTCTGGAATACTTATAGTTGCAAGATTTGATAGAGGGGTATTAGATCCATAGTATTCTACTATGATATTTTCGACTAATGAACTTGAAGCTTTTCCTGTTTTGACTGCTCCGTAGTCTTTTTTTAAAGCATCTATAGTTTTATTCATTTTAGTATCAGTTTCGTTTAATAATTGTTCGCTCATATTTATACCTTAAACATTTAAATATTTTTAGTTTTTGAATTCGAGATAGTGGTACCTATTTTTGAACCTGAAATAACTTTTGAAAGATTTCCTTTTTTAAATAAATCAAATACTACTATAGGCAAATCATTTTCCATACATAAAGATAAAGCAGTTCCATCCATAATTTTTAGTCGCAAATTAATTGCGTCAATATACTCTAAGTTATCAAATTTTTTTGCATTTGGATTGGTAACTGGATCACTATCGTATACTCCATCAACTTGATTTTTGGACATACACAATATATCGGCACCTATTTCGATTGATCTTAATGCAGCAGCAGTATCAGTCGTCATATATGGGTCTCCAATACCAGCGCCGAATATTACTATACGTTTTTTTAATAAGTGACTTGTTGCTTTTCTTCTAATGTAAGTTTCTGCGACTGCTTGAACGTCAATTGCTGACATGGTTCTTACTTGCATACCATTTTTTTCGATGGCATCTTGCAGTGCAAGGGCATTCATTAATGTAGCAAGCATTCCTGTATAATCTGCAGTGGCTCTGTCCATTCCCAACGCTTCCCACTCGTGTCCTCTCCAGAAATTACCACCACCAATTACAACTGCTATTTGTACACCAAGCTTTGTGGCATCTTTAAATTCATTAGCAAGATAATTTAGGGATTCATAATCAATACCAAGATTTGAGTCTCCTTTTAGAGACTCTCCACTAAGTTTTACCAAAACTCTGCTATAATGAGAATCTTTAATGGTATGCTCCTATAAAGCTTTAATTAGTTGCCTAATTCAAATCTTGAAAAGCGTCTTACCTTGATATTCTCTCCAACTTTTGATGCTAAGTCAGTAACCAAATCACTAATATTTTTTGAAGAATCTTTAATAAAGGCTTGTTTCATCAAAAGTAGTTCATCATCATTGGTAGACTTGTCTTCAATTTCATCCTCGTCTAGATATTGAGGATTCATGGCTGCTACTTGCATTGCTAAATTATGAGCAAGTTCTTTGAATTCGTCCATTCTTGCTACAAAGTCTGTTTCACATACTAACTCAACCATTGCGCCAACTTTTGAATTTCCATGTATATATGATTCTATAATTCCTTCATTAGTTGCCCGATCAGTTTTTTTTGCGACATTTGCTATGCCTTTTTGACGTAACAGAGATATTGCTGTAGAGAGATCACCTTTGGCTTCTTCTAAGGCTTTTTTGCAATCCATAACACCGGCACTTGTTTCTTCACGGAGACTTTTGATCATATCAGTAGTAATTTCCAATATATTATTCCNCAGGTTNTTCNGNANTTGTTTCATCCGAAGCATTTGATGTNTCCTCTACTTCAGCTACAGGTTCTTCAGCAATTGTTTCATCCGAAGCATTTGATGTGTCCTCTACTTCAGCTACAGGTTCTTCAGTGGTTGATTCTTCAGCAGCAGTAAGTTGTTCAACAATCTCTTCTTGAAAACTATTGGCTCCTGAAGTATAGGATTCTACTATTTCGTTTAGCAGAAAACGAACCGATTTTATCGAATCATCATTACCTGGAATAGGGAAGTCTACTAATTCTGGGTTGCAGTCTGTATCGACGATTCCAATTATAGGAATTTTCAACTTCCTAGCTTCTTGTATTGCAATATTTTCTTTACCAATGTCGACAACAAAAATTGCCTCTGGTAATTTCATCATTTCTTTGACACCACCAAGATATTTATTTAATTTTGCTAATTTATCATCAACTTTTTGGAGTTCTTTTTTGGGGAGGTGATTTAATTGATTCTTGGCACGTTTTTCTTCAGTATTTATCAAATACTCAATTCTTTTTTGGATAGTAGTGAAGTTAGTAAACGTTCCTCCTAACCATCGGTAGTCAATATAATACCCTTTGGTAGCATTAGCTGCATCAATTACACTTTGTTGTGCTTGGCGTTTTGTTCCTACAAATAATAGCTTGCCGCCATTTGCAGCTATTCTTTGGACAAAGCTTTTTGCTTCATCAAGCAATTCTGCACTTTTGTATAAATCTAGAATATGGATATCATCCTTAACCGTAAAAATGTACTTTTCCATTCGTGGATCCCATTTTCTTGTTTGGTGTCCAAAATGTACTCCAGATTCTAATAAGGATTGTAATCCAACTGTTTTATTTTCTTGCATATATTTATATTATTTCCGTATTTTTTTTAGGATTCTTTTGACAAAGAAGCCCAATTATATCATAGGCATATAATATGAGCAATCTATATTAAAAAATGCGATGTAATTAATCTACAGGGAAGCGCATGTGGATGATATCTGCGCTATCAAAGATTAGTTCGTTATATGTTATCGCTTTAGGTGTTTCAAATACAACCCATCCTACAATTTCACAGTTTTCAGCATTACCACACTTTGTCGGTAATTCTATAGTAGGAGTTTTAGCTGAACCATCTGCCCACAAAAATGGTGAAAATTCACTAACAGAGCTTTTTTCAGAAAGTTTTTTCCTGTCTTCAAAAGGATTTAATGGAAGATAGTCTACATAGTCATTGTCTCGAAGAGTTATAGTATCTCTATTGACAGTCATATATAGGGTACTTGCTTCCCTGTTCATAAATTGCAATTGCGCAACAGTTAATTGCCTGTCTGCTTGGCTTGGTTCAATAATATATTGATCTCCCGAAGACATATAGATTATCTTGTCGGTAGTTTTAATTTGTTTGACTCTAGCTGCTAAAGCGTCCCCAAAATGCCAGTCGGTAGCTTTTGCAGTAGAATCGCATCCAACAACTACAAGTAATAATAAAATCATAATATATATTGTGTAATGTTTCATTTTTTTATCCTAATTTATAATACATTAGAAAGTGTAGGCATTGACCTTAATCTTGTAACTATTTTGGGAAGAGTATCAAGTACCGAATTTATTTCTTCCTCAGTAGTATTTCTACCTAAAGTCATTCTAACAGAAGATTGTGCTGTTTCATCTGTTAAGCCTAAAGACTTTAGAACATGAGACGGTTCTAATGAAGCAGATGTACAAGCACTGCCGCTAGAAGCAGCAATACCTTCTAAGTCTAGGCTTAATAATATTGATTCTCCTTCAACATCTTGAAAAGAAAAGTGTGCATTATTAGCTATACGATTTATAGGGTCTCCATTTAATGTTACTTTCTCAATATTTTTTAATACACCGGATATTAATTTATCACGGAGAAGTGTTGTTTTATTTGTAATTTCAATTCTTTCTAATTCTGCAAGTTCTAAAGCTTTTGCTGTGCCAACAATGCCTGATACGTTTTCTGTTCCTGCTCTTCTTTGCCTTTCTTGGTTTCCTCCAACAGTAATAGGTGTAAATGGAGTTCCTCTTTTAACATACAATATTCCACAACCTTTAGGACCATAAAATTTATGTGATGAGAGGCTCAACAGATCAACATCAAGATTTTTAACATCTAAGTTTATATATCCAGGTGCTTGTACCGCATCTGTATGAATTAGTATTTTCGTATTATTTCTTTTAGCGTAGTCTTTAATTATTTTGGAAATTTCATTTATTGGTTGGATTGTTCCAATTTCATTGTTTGCTAACATTATGCTAACTAAAGTAGTTTTTGAGGTCAATTGCGATTTAAGTGATTCTATATTAACAATACCTTGATTATTTACTGGTAAGTAGGTAATTTTAAAATTAAGATTTTCTTCTAGAAATTCACAGGCATTGAGTACAGCATGATGTTCTATTGAGCTTGTGATAATATGTTTTCCAATATTCATTTGAGCAATGGCAGTACTATAGATTGAAGAATTGTCTGATTCAGTTCCTCCACTTGTGAATATTATTTCACTAGGTCTACAATTGAGGATTTTTGCAACTTTTTCTCTGGATTGATCAATTGCGACCCTGCTCTGTTGCGCAATTGTATAAATACTTGATGGATTGCCAAAATTATTTGTTAAATACGGTTTCATAACTTCATATACTTCATCTCGTATATATGTAGTTGAAGCGTGATCAAGATAAATTAAATTTTGACTCTCTTTTACCATAATACATGAATTTTATATGCTATATTGAGCCTATAGTATCTAATTTGGCTGTGAATTTGTAAAGTTGAAGTAAAACCTGACAACTAATGCGATTATGGTTGCGATGACTAATCCTAATACTAAGTATAATAATTGAAATGTTTCTTGGAATATTGAAATACTACTTGTAATGTAAATGGCGATTATCATTATCGCAGTGATGTCACCATATATTTTCTGACTAAATTGTTTCTTACATGCAAAAAGAACAATAATTGTCATAATAATAGTTGCAGTGGCAGAAATGAGATGAACATTTGATACAACATTTAGTAAATGAACATTAGTAGCAACGAGGTCATCAGCAAAAAGGACTACACCTATATTAAAAAGGTTACTTCCTAAAACATTAGTGATTGCTAATTCAGGAGCATTTATTCTAAGTGCTGCAATGGATGCAGCTAATTCAGGTAAAGATGTACTAAATGCTAAGAATTGTGTACCTACGAAACTTGTTTCCCATTCCATGTATATTGCTATATTTTTACCTACATTGGCGAGCCATACAGCACAGATTATGATTATGATTGCTGATAGCAAAAAAATAAAACCTGACTTTTTTAATGTATCAGATGTATTGATTGCATCTTCCGATCCATCATTATTTTTTTCTATCTTATAAATAATAAACATTGAGGTAATAAAAAGTAGTAGCAGGACAATACTTATTGGATCTAATCTATTAAATATAAGAAAACTAATTTCATCAAAATATTCCATGTAAAGTATTCCAAATATCGATATGGAAATTAGTATCATAGACAATCCTGCTATAATTATTGGTGTGTTACCTACACTTGATAATATAGGTTTGTTTCTATAGATTAGATCAAGTATTGCTATAATTAATAAATTGAACACACAACTTCCATAAACATCTCCAGCAGCTAAGTCAATTTCGTTGAACAAAACAATACTGCTTGCACCTGTGCCTAACTCTGGAAGTGATGTAGCTGTTGCAAGTAATACAACGCCAATTATTGATCTGCCAAGGCCCGTTTTATCAGCAATATTATCTGCTGACTTTGCTAGAAAGTTTGATGCATATAGGATTATGGCAGTAGTAATACCAAGTTGTATCCATAAAGATAATATTTGCATTTATTATCCTTCAGGTGCGTATTCTATAACTTCAGCTACCGATCTTTGAAAATTTAAGTATTGACTAGCTGTCATGTTGTAATTGTGTTTTTCTTTTATTTCTTTGGCTTTTGCTGCATTATTTGATAATAGATCAATCACTACACATGCCATTGCTTTTGCAGGTTGTATAACTGCCTTCTCATAATCATGGATGAGGTAGGTTTCACTATGTCCTACACCATCTCCACCACCAACATAAGGGTGTAATGTAGGCATTATTTGAGATAAATCTCCCATATCTGTAGACCCACCACTATTATGTGAATTATCTATAATATCAATGTCGTCTTTAGTCGTGAGATGACCTGCATTTTGCAGAAATAATTCTTGTAATTGTGGGTTATTAAGTCTAGGCATATAACCAGGGATATTAGTAACAGATACTTTCGCTCCTACTGCCATAGCTCCTGCTTGGAAACATCTATCTACCTTTTTACTATTTGTTACAACAGCTTCATTAGATCCTGAACGAACACGCCATTCTAATGTAACTTGTGAAGGTATTGAACTAACTGCTTGACCACCGCGTGTAAGAATTCCATGAACACGAACAGTATCTGTGTCTAGAAATGTTTCTCTATTTGCATTGATTCCGGTAAGTGCAATCATGGCAGCATTCAGTGCATTAATTCCCATATGAGGCTCACCACCAGCATGAGCGGCTTGCCCTGTGAATTCAACATATTTTACTATATGGGCATTACTTGTTCCTCCAACACCAAAAGTAGTGTTTGTTGCAGAGGTATGACACATCATTGCCATATCTACATCATCAAAGACTCCAAGTTTTATGAATTCTTGTTTTCCGCCCATAAATTCTATTTTACCTTCTTCTCTTAATAACATTCGTTGTTCTACATCTATAAATTCTTCAGCAGGAACGGCTATAGGTATTATTGATCCACTTAAGTTGTTTTTTACTTCAGGTACAATAAGCCCAATAATTGAACCTATCATACTGCCAATTTGACAATGATGCCCACACGCATGAGCAGCACCTGTTGTTAAATCATGTATTGGGTGTTCGAAAATTCTTAATGAATCAAGCTCACCAATAACTGAAACATTTGGTCCTTCACCTCCTCCACAGTCGAT
Organism: Rickettsiales bacterium; assembly: GCA_002720935.1. GTDB lineage: Bacteria > Pseudomonadota > Alphaproteobacteria > Micavibrionales. Next base: position 9,084 of record PBIV01000017.1, read on the forward strand.
ATTGCCTTTTAATCCAGTTAATGCCAAATTAGCATCGTGTTCGATACCTAGTTTAGAGAAAATTTCACTTACATATTTAGATGTTTTAAATTCAGTAAATCCAACTTCTGGATTATTTAATATATGTTTTGCGTGTCCTATAATTTCTTCTTTTCTTTTATCTATTTCTTCAATTGCTAGTGCTTTTAATTCTTCAACAGTTGGCATGATTTTATCCTCCATAATGTTTATAAGTCTAAAGGTATTTCTTGTCCAACACCTTCAGATTTTGCTCTTTCATAAGCAAGAGCAGCAGTTGCTATATCACTTATAGCTATACCTTGAGATTCTAATAAAGTTATGTCTTTATCAGATTTTCTACTAATAATTTTTCCAGAAACTAGATCAGATAATTCATGGATTTGATCCCAACGTATAATACCTCGTTCTATTGGGTATAATAAATCTCCAGCTTCAATATATGCGTCATCTTTACTGTCAACAACTATAGAATCTGCTCGTTTAATCACATCATCATCTACTTCTCGTCGTATCCAGTGATTACTACCCGCAGCATTTATGTGCATACCTTCTTCTAACCATGACCCAAATAGTATTGGTTCTCTTGCGGTTGTCATTGTTATAATAATATCTGAGTTTGAAACACACTTTTCAGGTTCATCAACTGGAGTAATTTCTATACCTAAGGTTTCTGTCATTTCTTTGCTGAAGTTTATGCAAGCTTCTTTATCTCTGTCATAAGCTTTAATTGAACTAATATTTCTTACAGTACATACACCTTCAAGTTGAGCTCTTCCTTGAAAACCTGTACCAATGATACCAACGGTTTTACTATTTTCGTTAGCCATATATTTTGTTCCTACAGCGCTTACTGCACCAGTTCTCATCTGTGAACATCTTCCGCCTTGCACAATACATAATAAATCACCCTGCTCTCCATCATAAACTAAGGTCATAAATCGTATACCTTTTCTAAAACTTGTATACGTTTTTAATCCAAACACATTTGGTTCGGCAAGAGATGCTGCCATAAGATGATGAAATCCTCGTGGGAGTCTAATTCTTGATCTTGGTCGATTCCAAGTAACTCCTTTCCCAACTTCTTTGAATGCATTTTCCATAGTATTTACTACATCTTCCATAGTAAGTAGATTGTTGATTTCAGCATCTCCAAGCAAAAGCGCCATAAATATCCTCCACTAATTTATTTGATGGAGCCTAGTATATCATAAGAAATATTTGTAATATTATAAAAATAATCATATGAAATTAAAATAAAGGAGGATATATGAGTTTACCCAAAGTTTTTGTTACTCGTATTATTCCCCCCGAAGCCCAAGAAATACTAAATAAAGTTGCTAAAATAGAAATATGGCCTCAAGACACCAAACCGCCACAGGAAGTACTTATCCAAAAAGCATCGGAATGTATAGGACTATTTACTACCATTGAAGATCAAATTAATGGTGAGGTTTTAAAGTCTGGTAAAGATTCTTTAAAAATTGTTTCAAATTATGCTGTTGGTTATGATAATTTTGATATTGATACAGCTACAAAAAATGGCATTATAATGTGCAATACACCTGATGTATTGAGTCAAACTACCGCTGATTTAGCCTTTGGCCTTATGCTTTCGATCGCACGAAATATTGTTAGAGGAGACAATTTTGTTCGATCAGGTAAGTGGACTCATTGGCATCCTTCCACTCTTCTTGGAAGAGATATTTATGGTGCTAATTTATTAGTGGTAGGTTTAGGAAGAATAGGTTTGGAAGTTTGCCGTAGAGCTATTGGATTTGGTATGGAAATCTTTTATTATACTCGTACGAGAAAATTGAATTTAGAAAAAGAATTAGGTTTGAAATTTGTTCCCGAACTTAAAGATGGTATAGCTAAATCTGATTTTATTAGTATTAATACTATTTTGAATGATCAAACATATCATTTGTTTGGAAAAGAAGAATTTAATACAATGAAAAATAGCGCTATTATTGTTAACACAGCCCGTGGTCCAATAATCGATATGGAATCTCTTTACAAAGCTTTAAAAAATAATCAAATAGCTGGAGCTGCTCTAGATGTTACCGACCCAGAACCTATACCAACCAGTCATCCAATATTGTCTCTTGAGAATTTTGTTGTAACTCCACATATTGGCAGTGCCAGTATAGAGACAAGAAAAAAAATGGCAGTAGCAGCTGCTAAAAATATTGAAGCATATTTATTGAATAAAGCTATTCCAAGTAGTATAAACGGATAATATAAATTTAATAAGAGGTATGAATATGAAATCAGAAAGAATCGGGATAGATTGCGGTGGAACCTTTACTGATTTTATATTAATTTCAGATGATACTTTTACAGTCCATAAAGTACTTTCAAATTCTGAAGATCCTTCTATTGCTATTGTTAATGGTTTAAATGATTTGAACAAATTAGATGTAGAAACTATAGCTCATGGAACAACAGTGGCAACAAATACACTTTTAGAGCGAAAGGGTGCAAAAACTGGTTTAATAACTACTAAAGGATTTGAAGATGTGCTCAAAATAGGTAGGCAAAATCGTTCTTCTTTGTATGATTTAAATCAGGATAAACCAAAACCTTTGATATCAGACAATAATATTTGGGGTATCGCAGAGCGTATGGATAAAAATGGCAATATTATTTATGAGCTTGATGGCGAAAATTTAAATGAAATAATTGAATCTATAAAAAGTAGTGGTATTAATTCAATAGCTGTAAGTTTATTATTTTCTTTTCAAAATTCTTTACATGAAGATTTTATTAACCAAAAAATATCTGAAATTGATTTAAATTTATATAAATCCATTTCAAGTCAAGTTTTACCAGAATTTAGGGAGTATGAGAGAACAAGTACAGTTGTAGTTAATTCATATGTTGGACCAATAATTGATAAATATCTAGGTAATTTAGAAGGTAAGATTGAGAATTCTAATTTAAGAATAATGCAATCTTCAGGGGGGGCTATCTCTTCTAAACAAGCACGGAATCAACCGGTTCGGACTATGTTAAGCGGCCCTGCTGGTGGGGTTGTTGGTTCCTTTTGGATATCTCAATTAGCGGGATTTGATCATATAATTACTTTAGATATGGGGGGCACATCTACAGATGTTTCGTTATGTCCTGGAGAAATACAAAAATCAACTCAAACCAAAATAGATGGATTACCTATTAGCGTACCGATGATAGATATAGTAACTGTAGGTGCAGGCGGTGGTTCGATTGCACACATTGATTCTGGAAATTCATTAAGTGTCGGACCTGAATCAGCATCGTCTAATCCTGGTCCTGCTTGTTATGGTGTTGGAACTAAACCAACTGTTACTGATGCTAACTTTGTCTTAGAAAGAGTATCTTCAGATTATTTCTTGGGCGGTAGAATGCCTTTAAATAAATCCAGAAGTGCGGCCGCTCTTGGGGTTCTAGGTGATCAATTAGATTTAAATTTGACCGAAATATCATTAGGAGTGCTAAAGGTAGTAAATTCTAATATGGAGAGAGCAGTTAGAAAAGTTTCTTTAGAGAGAGGATATGATCCAAGAGATTTTACTCTTGTAGCTTTTGGGGGGTCTGGGCCGATACATTCTTGTGAATTAGCAAGTGAATTAAGCATTCCTCGAGTTCTAATTCCACAATATCCGGGAGTTTTATCTGCATTAGGTGTTGCGATTGCAGATGTTGAAAAAGATTATGTGCAAACCATAATGCTTGGTGATGAAAAAGTTGATTATGATTCAATTCAGAAATTATTTGAACCTATGAAAGAAAATGGCATATATGACTTGGAACAAGAAGGTTTTCAGCAAAGCGACATAAATATCCAGAAATTGCTTGATGTTAGATATCATGGTCAATCTTTTGAGCTTACCATTGAATGCCCAGTTAGTGAGAAAAATTTTAAAGAAGATATAAAAAATACTTTTAATAGGTATCATTTTGAAAGATTTGGGTACAATGATGAAACACAATCTTTGGAAGTAGTTAATTTACGACTAAGGGTAGTGGGAATAACTAAAGAAGTTGAAATGAAATCTGCAGAACCTGTACATCGTATGGCAAAAGATTCTGGAAATGCTAACATTGGATTTGTTAATGCTGGTTTATTAGATTCAAAAGTTTATGAACGAAGCAAATTAGTATCTGGAAATTATTTCCAAGGACCTGGCTTAGTTGTGCAAATGGATTGTACTGTACTAGTTCCTCCTGATTGGAAAGCAAAAGTAGATGGCTGGCATAACCTTATTATTGAGCAAAATTGATGAATTAAATTAATGATAGGAGTAAATGATTAATGAAAATTACCAAAGTAGACTCTAGAGTGTTGCGCCTTCCTTTCACTTATCCATTAAAACCTGAAAGCCAAGCCTTTGCAACTATAGTTACTATTGAAACCGATGATGGTATTTTAGGACATGCAATGTCTGTATATGCTATGCCTTACGCAATAAGAGATTTTATTAATTTTGAAGTAAAACCTCTAATTGAAGGAATGGATCCTATGAGAATAGAGCAAATAAGATCTGAAGTGCTTTGGAATCTATCCACAAAAGCCTTTACTGGTGTATTTAGCAATGCTTCTAGTTTATTAGATATTGCATTGTGGGATATAAAAGGCAAGTTTAGTAATCAACCAATTTGGAAAATGTTAGGTGGTTGTAACGAAGTTTTACCTGTTTATATCACATTTGGGTTAGGTTCATACAGTATTGAAGAATTGGTAACTGTTGCTAAACAATTATTGGATATGGGACAAACAAGACTTAAAATGGTAGTTGCTGCATCTTCGCAACCTACAATGAATGAAGTTATGGGGAGACCTACAGAGGACGATATTAATATTGATATCGAAAGAGTGGGAGCGGTTAGGGATGCAATCGGTAGCAAGGTAGAGCTTATGATAGATGCAAATAAGTGTGCAACATTACCTCAAGCTTTAAAGCTAGCAAAAGCACTTGAACAATTTGATTTAACTTGGTTTGAAGATCCCGTTGTACAATCCGACTCTAGATTGATGGCACAGTTAAGAAAAGATTGTAATATCCCTATAGCTGCCGGTAGTACAGGAACCAACGATTTGATTCACTATAGAGAATTTATCATGAATGGTTCAGTAGATATTTTACAACCAAATGTAAGAGATATTGGGGGTTATACTGGAGGGATTAAAGCTGCTGGTATTGCTCAAGCATTTAATATCCCACTAAATATGGGAGGAAATTGGCCTCATATCAATATGCATTTACATGCAGGAGTACCTAACGGTGGCCGTATAGAATTTCATTGGCAAGGTTGGAAAATTATTGAACAATATTACGATGGAGCACCATTGCCAGATAATGGCCAAGTTGTCTTACCTGAAAGTCCAGGTCTTGGGTTTAATCCTAAAGATGGTGTTATTGAAGAATATACATATAATTTTACAAATTAAGCTATCCACATATCTAAATACTTATAAGCATTACCAGTGTTCATAAGAATGATTTTTTTATCTGGATTAATAATTTTTGAATTAAGAAGATGTTTTAGTGCTGCTAAAGTAGCTGCTCCTTCTGGTGCAGGATATATCCCTTCATGAGAAGCAATCATTTTAATACAATCAATCATTTCTTCATCAGTGACCGTTAAAGCAGTTCCATTGCTTTCTCGAATAGCTTCTAGTATCAAGTAATCTCCTATTGCTGCAGGTACTCTTATACCTGAAGCAAATGTTTGGGCGTTTTCCCACATTTCAGCATTGTTACTTCCAGATTCATAGGCTCTTACCATAGGTGCACATCCAGAAGATTGCACACAGATCATTTTAGTTTTAGGTTTATCAATCCATCCTAATTCATACATTTCTTTAAATGCTTTCCATATACCTATAAGACCAGTCCCGCCACCGGTTGGATATATGATTACATCTGGAGTTTCCCAGTTTAATTGTTCAGCAATCTCGTAACCCATAGTTTTTTTACCTTCTGCTCTGTACGGTTCTTGTAGAGTAGAGACATCAAATAAGTCATTTTCCTGTGCTTTTTCCCTTGATATTTTACCTGCGTCCGAAATTAAGCCATCAATTAATGTAAGGTTTGCTCCAGCATCTTTGCTTTCTCTTTGGTTTGCTTCAGGTGCATCTTTAGGCATAAATACATTTGCTTCCATATTACCTCTAGCACAATATGATGAAAGGGCCCCGCCTGCATTACCAGCAGAAGGCATGGTTAATTTAGAGAGGCCAAGTTCTTTGGCTCGGGATACTGCTGCAGATAAGCCTCTGGCTTTAAAGGATCCAGTCGGATTGCAACCCTCATCTTTTATATATATTTGAGAGCAATTTAAAGATTTCCCTAAATTAGGAGCATGCAAAAGTGGAGTCATTCCTTCACCAAGAGAAACGATATTTGATTCATTTTTAATTGGCATCATTTCAAAATAACGCCACATAGAATTTACCCTTTTAGGTAATATATTTCTATCGAAATTTGCCTTTGCTTTATCAATATCATATCTTACGTATAAAACTTTTCCACAATCATTGCATGTTCTATATGGTGTTATATAGTCATAAGTTTTTTGGCAATTTGTACATTCTAGGTATTCAGCATAACTGATCATAAAATCTCTCCAACAAGTATACATTTAATTTAGTGTTAAAGCCCAAAGGACTGACATCCCTGTAATTATAGTAATGATAATACTTTTTGTTAATATTGTTACTAATAATGCTGCAGAGGCTGCTAGAATTTTTGGATTATTGAATATTTCTAAGCTATTTGATTCATTTAACAATATTTCTGGAAATATTAAGACAGCTAACACCGAAGTTGGTACGTATTTTAATATATTTTCTAACCATTCGGGTGTTCTAGAATTGGTAATTTTATATATTGCACTAAATCGTATACTAAATGTTATGATTCCTGAAATTACAATTATAGCCCACATCATTGTTGACTCTTCCTAGGAGTTTTATCAAATAATACACCGATAATTAAACCAAATATTGATGAAAATATTATCCATAAATTTAATGGTAAATTGTTTAACAAAATGGCTAATATCCCTGCACTTAATGCACATATAGCATGACTTTTATATTTTATTATTTCTGGTGCAATGATCGAAAGAAAAACAAGAGGTATAGCAAAACCAAGGTTTAATTCTTCTGGGATGATTTGACCTAATACAATGCCTAAAAATGTTGATGTTTGCCATGTTAACCAAAGAGTTATTCCACTTCCAAATAGATGATAATGGTGGAATACGGTATTTTCTTTTTTTTCTTGCATTCTTTTGATAGACACAGCATATGCTTCATCGGTTAATAAGTATGCAAGTATGATTTTCCAAGGTGTAGAGAGGTGAGCTAAGTATTTAGCTATTGATGCACTATATAAAAAGTGACGAAGATTAATTATACCAACAGAAATTACTGTTATAAATGGTACTGTTCCACTAGATACCAGTTTAACGAATGCAACTTGGCTTGCTCCTGCAAAAATAATTGATGACATGAAAAATGTTTGATTAGGAGAAAATCCTGCTTCTAATCCCAGGATACCGAATATTAGGCCAAAGGGTATAACTCCGATTAAAATTGGCAATACTGCAGAAACCCCAGAAAAAAATTCTTTATTTTTTGGTGATTTAATTATAATTGTTGGCATCTATTTTATACGATTTTCTGGAATATTGACCCAAGAACTCATTTCATGTGATTCAGTTGTTGCTTCTGATCTACAAATATAATTAGGTGATAATTGATCTATATTGGTTACTCCTAAAAGAGCCATAGCAATAGTTAATTCTTCTTCTAATATTTCCAGAACTCTTATTAATCCATATTTTCCATCAGCTGCTAATCCTAAACATTGCATTTTACCAATAGCAACCGAATTTGCACCTAACGATACTGCTTTTGCAATGTCACTCCCACGCTGGATTCCGCCATCAAGAACTATTTCTGCTTTGCCTTCTATTGCATCTACAATTTCAGGTAGCATTTCCATACTTCCTTGACCATAATCTAATTGACGTCCTCCATGATTTGATACCCAAACAACCTTTGCTCCATGCTCTACTGCGAGTTTTGCATCTTCTCCAGTTGCAATACCTTTTAATAGTAATGGCATATCAGCATATTCTGTAATTTTATCAATAGTTTCCCATGTTACAGATGCTGCAAATTTAGGATCAGGTGGAGTTCTTCTAGAGTGTGGGAAAAATCTAGTCATCATAGGTCTCTCTCTTCTACTATAATGAGCAGTATCTACAGTTATACAGAGGGCTTTATAATCGGCTTCTTTTACTCTATTAATCATAGAAGTAATCCAATTCCAATCTCCATGGATATATAATTGAAATACCTTTGGGTTATTAGCTGTTGTGGATATTTCTTCTAAACTCGGAGAGCTTACTGAGCTTATTACGTCAATTATTCCAAATTCATTTGCTGCTAATGTTGCTGCAGCTGCTCCCATCTCAGTAAATGTTTCTTGAGACCCTATTGGTGCTAATATAACTGGCATTTTTGAATTGTGTCCAAGTAGAGTGTTTGAAGTGTCAATTTTCGATACATCCACTAATACTCGAGGTCGAAAAGCTAGTCTATCAAAAGCTAATCTATTCCTTCTCATAGTTGTTTCTGATTCTGATCCTCCCATTAAATAGTCCCAGGCACCTTGAGAAAGATTTTTTCTAGCAGCTCGTATAATCTCTTCATTACTTACATATTTCATAGTCATTAGTATGGCCTTTATTAAATTAAGTTTATATTTTGCATTAAATTTACAGTGGTGCTTATCGTAATATCTTCTCGATTTTTTCTCAATAATTTTTCAGTTTCTGTTAATTCTTTTGAAGCTTCTGGTGCATTTGCAAATGATAATCCGTATTGATTAGCACTTCTAGTTCCTTCCCAATGACTAACACTATTGTATCCAGTCAGTAATAAAATTCTTGTTTGTGATGAATTGGTAATATTTGACCATAGTCCTAATACTCTTCCTCCTTGAGATTGTACTCTTGGCCAAATACCTTTTTCTGAGCTTTCTACAAATGTATTTACATTTTTGGTTTCAATTATAAATTCTCTGTATCCATATATATTTTTTAATGTATTGTTCTCATAGGACATCAATTTATTATTAGAAATTGGTTTTAATAAATTATTTTCTTTGTATACTATTTTTTCATTCATTAAGCTGGGTAAGTGTGTATATTTCTCCCATGCATTTATATCATGATATGCTGAGATGAGTATAAATTCGCTTGCTGGCTTACCGATCATACCTCGTAATAAACAAATAGGTTTTATATTATTTTTTAAAATATTTGGAACGTAGTCTTTTTTTATAAAATCTAAAAATAAATCAGCTTTGTTAGATTTTATATCGAATTTAGTTTCTTCAAATATCATCTATTCACCAAATTTATGGGCCAATTATTGGTTCGTCTGCAGTATTTGGATCATAATAAGGGGGGTTTAAAGCCATATCGTTTATAGCTACAGTCCAGCTAGCTGGTACAAGGAATAGTGAACCCTTTCCTTTTAAATTTACATAACTAGAAGACAGATCAGGGGTTTCTGTTCCAACAAGAATTGTTAATTCATTTCCTGTTGATAAAGTAATAGTATATTCAGCAGTAGGGGTATCAATTCCATATTCCTCAGGATTTGTTAAGTTATTTGTGATTAATCTGGAACTTCTTGGTCCAGTGAATAATAACGGAATACCACTCCATCGATTTAAATCAACTTGATCTCCGCTTTCTGTGAAGGTCCACTGTCCATTTATCTTTGTGAAGGACTCATTATGATCTTGATACTTTATATCTAATACTGACAATTCATCATATCCAATATCATAAAACCAAGGCGCTTCTAGGGTTCCCTCATCAGTTTTAGGTGGTTTTCGTAATTCAAAAAAACCAACATAAATACTTATTATTAATGCAATGACAATTAGTATAAATGATATTCTATAGTTCATTAGAAGAAACTATCTCCTTCGCCACCATGTCATAAACGCTAGAATAGTCATAAGAGCGGGTAAAGCAAACCAACTTAACCCCCGTATAAGCTGTATTTCTCTATCTGTAACCACAAGTCTTCTGTAAGTTAGAGCTTTGGCTCTAACGGATGCGAGTGATACATCTTCTGTTAACCAATTTAATGAATTTAAATATAAATCACTATTGTTAAAGTTATAAAAATGATAATTACTTATAAAATCAGTATCACCAAAAAGAACAATTTTGGCTTGACGCGTCGCATTGGCATCTGGATCTTCATTTATTGGTTTCAGTGCCTCAACAGCCATTGAAGGAGCTAAGATTGTAAATTGATCTTGATTACAGGTGTTTATCTCTTCATTAAATTGTAAACAACTTAACATTGTTGTACCTACTATAGGTTTTGCTCTTATATAATCCGGCATTTCATCAGCTGGAAGTACTTGATCAAAAGCTATAGTCCCTG
>PBIV01000018.1 GCA_002720935.1 Rickettsiales bacterium
GTCCAATAAAACCACTTTCGGCTTTAAAATCATAGCACGGGCAATGGAAATTCTTTGTCTCTGACCACCAGAAAACTCATGTGGGTAGCGGTGTCTTGTCTCAGGGTCTAAGCCAACTTCCTCCATTATTGAGACAACACGTGCGTCACGCTCTTTTTTCTTTAAATTTGGTTCATGCACGGTTAAGCCTTCAGCAATAATTTGGGCAACTGTCATGCGCGGTGAAAGTGAACCATACGGGTCTTGGAAAACAACTTGAAAGTCAGATCGAAGAGCACGCATTTCTTTAGATGATAAATTGCTAAGCTCCCTTTCTTCAAACTTAATGCGACCTTCAGAACCGATAAGTTTTAACAGCGCCATTGCCAATGTTGTCTTCCCCGATCCAGACTCCCCCACGATGCCTAAAGTTTCGCCAGGTTTTAAATCAAGTGAGATATCATTAACAGCATGAACAAAGTTTTTGGCACGTCCAAAAAATGTTTTATCTTTTACAAAAGAAACTTTCACATTCTCGCCCATTAAAATGGCTGGTGCCTTTTTATTATAAGCCTTTGGCGATCCAGATGGTTCTGAATCAAGGAGCATTTTTGTATAATCATGTTTTGGCTTTGAAAAGACAGTTTTGGTTAACCCCTTTTCAACGATGTTTCCTTTTTTCATCACGCACACTTTATGCGCCATTTTTTTAACAACACCAAAATCATGGGTAATGAGTAAAATTGCCATGCCGAGTTTTTTCTGAATATCAAGTAGCAAATCTAAAATTTGGGCTTGCACCGTTACATCCAAAGCCGTTGTCGGCTCATCAGCAATTAAAATATCTGGTTCATTTGCCAAAGCCATTGCAATCATAACACGCTGTCTCTGCCCACCAGAGAGTTCATGTGGAAACGCCCCCAGCCTAGATTTCAACATAGGCAAACCGACTAAATCAAGCAGTTCTAAAACACGTTCTTTAGCTTGTTTTTTTGAATAACCTCGGTGCAAGAAAAGCGGCTCTGAAATTTGTTTTTCAATATTGTGTAATGGGTTTAGAGATGTCATTGGCTCTTGGAAAATCATTCCGACCTTGTTGCCACGAATTTTTCGAATACGTCTTTCACTCATCCCGACGACATTCTCATCATCAATAACAATCTCGCCTTTGGGGTGTGAGGCCATTGGATAGGGTAGAAGTTGTAAAATTGAAAGCGCTGTAATAGATTTACCAGAGCCTGACTCTCCAACCAACGCCAAGGTTTTACCCTTTTCAATTTCAAAAGAAACATCGCGCACCGCTTCAAAAACGCCATTGGGTGTTTTAAAATCAATCGCTAAATCTTTTACATCAATAAGAACTTCTTTTGCCATTTTTTATTCCTTATTTCTTTCGTGGATCAAACGCGTCACGAACCGCTTCGCCAATAAATGTTAATAATGATAGCATGATTGCAAGCGTGAAAAACGCACTTAAACCAAGCCACGGCGCATTTAAATTATTCTTACCTTGTGCAACCATTTCCCCCAAAGATGGAGAGCCTGGCGGCATCCCAAAGCCAAGAAAATCAAGACTGGTTAATGTACCAATCGCCCCTGTTAAGATAAATGGCATAAAAGTAATTGTTGCAACCAATGCATTTGGCAGGACATGACGGAACATAATCGTTCTGTCTTTCACGCCAAGTGCCTTTGCCGCCCGTACATAATCAAAATTACGCGCTCTTAAAAATTCTGCCCGCACCACACCGACAAGGGTCATCCATGAGAATAAAAGCATAATTGTTAGCAAGCTCCAAAACCCTGGTGTGATAATGCTCGCCATAATAATTAAGATATAAAGGACGGGAAGCCCTGCCCAAATCTCAATAAAGCGTTGAAAATAAAGATCGGTTTTACCACCAAAATACCCTTGCACCGCACCTGCGGCAATCCCGACAATAGAGCTGAATAAGGTGAGTGCTAAAGCAAAGATAACAGAAATTCTAAACCCATAAATCAGCCTTGCTAACACATCGCGCCCTTGATCATCTGTGCCAAGCACATTTTCTGTTGATGGCGCAGAGGGGGCAGGCTCAGTTAGCTGATAATTAATTGTCTGATAATCAAATTCAATCAGAGGTCTTAATATCCAACCTTCCCCATCGCCTTCAATTAGATCTACGACATAAGGATCACGATAATCGGCTTCCGTTTCAAAGTCGCCACCAAAGGTTGTCTCTGGATAAAACTGAACGATTGGTGCATAAAAGTCTCCCTTATAAGACACCAAGATCGGCTTATCATTAGCGATTAATTCAGCGCCCAATGATAAAAAGAAAAGAATTAAAAATATCCAAAGTGAATAATAGCCACGGCGATTATTTACAAAATGGTGTAAGCGGCGTTTTGTTAGAGGGGATAATTCAAACATAATTTTACGCCCTTCCTTCAAAATCAATTCGTGGATCGACAAACATATAAGTTAGATCACTAATCAAATTCAGCAATAAACCAATTAATGTAAAGATATAAAGTGTTCCAAACATCACTGGATAATCACGATTTAAAGCGGCCTCAAAACCAAGTAAACCCAATCCATCAAGCGAGAAAATCACTTCAATTAAAAGTGAGCCTGTAAATAAAATGCCGATAAAAGCTGCGGGAAAACCCGCAATTACAATTAACATTGCATTTCTGAACACATGACGATAGAGAACATTTTTCTCTTTCAAGCCCTTTGCTCTTGCGGTTAAAACATATTGTTTGCCAATCTCATCCATGAATGAGTTTTTGGTCAACATGGTTAATGAGGCAAAGCCCGCAATCACCATTGATAAAACCGGCAAGGTAATATGCCACAAATAATCTAAAGTTTTATCCCACCAATTAAGACTGTTCCAATTATCACTAACAAGCCCACGCAATGGGAAAAGGTCAAAATATTGTCCGCCAGAAAATAAGATAATCAGTAAAATCGCGAATAAGAAACTTGGGATCGCATACCCAACGATAATAAAACCACTGCTCCAAATATCAAAAGAAGTGCCGTCCCGAACCGCTTTTTTAATCCCTAATGGAATAGAAATAAGATAAACAATCAATGTTGTCCAAAGTCCTAAAGATACTGATACAGGAAGTTTATCAAGAACGATATCGATGACTTTTTGATCACGAAAATAACTCTCACCAAAATCAAAAACCGCATAGTCTTTTATCATTTTGAAAAAGCGTTCATGAACAGGTTTATCAAAGCCATATTGTTTTTCTAAACTTATAATAAATTCTGGGTCTAAGCCTTGGGCACCGCGATATTTTGATGTGACATTCGAAGCACTTTGTGATGAAAGCCCTTTGTTATTATCCGCTGTTGACATTAAATCCCCACCAGCACCAGAACCACCAACACGAGCTGTTGCACTAACATCCATACCTTGGAGTTGCGCTAATGTTTGTTCAATCGGCCCGCCTGGTGCAAATTGAATCACTGCAAAATTGATCAGCATGATGCCAAACAATGTCGGAATGATTAAAGCGAGTCTTTTTAAAATATATGACCACATGGCTTTATAACTATTTCTAAATTAGTTTTGTTCAGATTTAAATTCTGGGTCAACCCACCAGCTATCAATCATGTTTAGTCCATAAGGGGCTGTTACTTCTGGAAGCTCTAACTTATTATCCCAGTAAGCAACACGCCAAACATTGATATGCCAGTTTGGAATAAGGTAATGGTTCCACAATAAAACACGATCTAACGCTCTTGTGCGATAGACCAACTCATCACGATCAGGCGCTGTGATAATCATTTCAACCAACGCATCCACAACCTCATTTTTAATCCCAATTAAATTTCGAGAGCCTTCCATGTCTGCTTTTTCAGATGACCAATAATCACGCTGCTCATTACCAGGGGAATTTGATTGCCCAAAGACACCAATGGTCATGTCATAGTCAAAACTAGCCATACGGTTTTGATATTGCGCTGTATCCAAAATTCTTAAATTGGCTTCAACGCCCATTCTTTTTAAGTTTTGAACAAAAGGCGCAAACCATCTCTCAAACGCTGGATTATTCGCAATGATCTCAAACTGTAACTTAACGCCGTCTTTTGCGCGTATTCTATCCGCACCTATTTCCCAGCCCGCATCATCTAAGATTGTGATCCCACGGCGTAATTGTGAGCGATTATTTCCCGATGCGTCCGTTTGTGGGGGGATATATTCTTTTTCAAAAACTTCCGATGGTAATTGATCTCTAAATTGTTCTAAGATTTCTAATTCACGCCCTTCTGGCAGACCATAGGAAGCAAGTTCAGAGTTAGAAAAATAGCTATGTGTTCTGTTATAAGCTCCATAAGCAAATTTCTCATTCGACCATTCAAAATCAAACGCATATGCTAAGGCTTCACGAACTGCCTTATCTTGGAAAACTGGACGCCTTGTGTTGAAGATAAATCCCTGCATTCCAGTTGGTAGAGAATGTGGAATTTCAGCCAGAGTAATGTTACCAGACTTTACAGCCTCGCCTGTATAAGACGTCGCCCAAGTTTTAGCCGTATTTTCTTGTCTTGCATCCACATCGCCTGACAAAAACGCTTGTAGGGCAACGGTATCGTCACGGAAATAGACAAACTCAACCTCATCAAAATTATAACGCCCCGTCATAATTGGTAAATCTTTTGCCCAATAATTTTTGACGCGCTCGTAAACAATTCTTGAGCCAGCCTCAAAAGATTTAATTTTGTAAGGCCCGCTTCCCATTGGTTTATCCAAGGCCGTAGATGCAAAATCACGCCCCTCCCAGAAATGCTTTGGTAATACTGGCATTTGCCCTAGAATTAACGGAAGCTCTCTGTTCTCAACGCCTTGTTTGAAATTAAAGCGTACAATGTTATCGCCTTGATCAACAACTTCTCTGACATCGCCATAATAGGCTTTGTAAAAAGGATTCCCCTTTTCAATTAATGTATTAAATGTCCAAATAACATCTTCAACATTAACGCTTTGTCCATCATGGAATTTTGCCTCATCACGGATTTTAAACTCTACATAAGACAAATCATCCGCGATTGTAATCCACTGTGCCAACAAACCATATTCTGAGAATACTTCATCAGACGAGCTTTCCATTAGCGTATCGTATAAAAGACCAATGCCTTGCGCAGAGACACCCTTAATAATAAATGGGTTAAAGCTATCAAATGTACCGATAGAGGCTTGTTTAAAAACGCCGCCCTTTGGTGCTTGTGGGTTCACATATTCAAAACCCTCAAAATCTTGGCTATATTTTAAATCACCATAAAATGAAACGCCGTGCGCTTTGACAACGCTTGTCATGTCCGAAGAAATCAAGTCGGCTTCTTTTGGCTTAACATCTTCTGTTATTGCTTCTTCTATAATTGGAGGTTGTTCAAGGCTTTCTTCTTGTGCTAATGACGTATTAACCGAAGAGACATTGATAGCGGTCGACATCACAAAAGCCGAAAAGCTCACAAAGACTGTGCGCTTCAACATGCTCGCGATTTCTTTTTGTTTTGAAAATTTAGTATTGGCAGAAGGCTTCTTAGAAAAAACCATGACCTCTCCTTTAAGACATGTAAACTTTGCTAACTCTATGATTCTTAAAATCAAACTTAGTTTATCATGCTAAACGAAGAGGTCTAGGATTTTTAAATATAACTCTTACGGATTGTACATTCTACTTCTTATTACCTTCAGTAGCCGCTTCATTTCCGTCACCTTCCGGCTTCTGTTTCTTTTGGAAGCTAGGAGGATTACTAGCAAATACTGCTGATGCAACAATCGCTCTTGAGAAGTCGCCATCCTCGCGATCGGTTAACCCCCCCGATGACCCAGTCCCTAAATATTTAGCAACTGCTTCTGGGAATAAATCAATGATCTTGAATGATGAGTTAATCAAACCATACATTAAAACACCATACATGACACCATAACCAACAAATTTGATTACAGGAACTAGACCAAACCCAGCACCTCCACCACCTTTAGGGATATGAGAAATCATTTCAACAAATAGCTCATTTACAAAGCCTACCGTCACAGTAACAAGTGACATTGAAATTACTAAACCAAGCAAAATTAACATTGGTCTTAATAATAATTGTAACATCATTACATATGTCCCTTGTAGCATTGGTCCCATGATACCTTCGCCGTCTGTGCGTAAATGGCCAAGTGCGATAATAGGAACCATAACGATGGCCTCAACAATTGCGATTAACCAACTCGAAATAGCAAAAACAAAACGAATAAACGGTGTCATCGGTAAAATTACTGATAAAATTACCCCAGAAATAATGAACGGGCTCATAAATACAGCTAGCCAAGTATATATTTGAATCATTACATTACCAGCTGTAATAAATGGTACGAAACTTGTTAATAAAGCACCCATCGCTCCAGTTCCTAGAATAACACTCGCAACATGGATCATGTAGTGACCAATTTTCATCATGAAAACAATCGGATCAATTTGGGGATCTCTTAAAGTTAATTGAGCCAAACTTTTGCCAAATAATTGTTCAATAATGTTCGTTTTAATTATAGCACTAGATACATTCCCTGCATCCGATCCAGCCTCACTTGTTGGCTGTGATACTGTATTTGATAGTTTTTGAATATAGGCTTGCTTTACAGAAGAGTCGCTTCCTGCACCAGTGCCAGGATTATAACTACCTACAGCTGTTTTTACTTGTGCATTCCACCAAAGGTCGAAAGCGACATAAATTCTTTGTTTTTGAATGTCTTCGGCTTTAGGTTCTTTTTTAAATATCCACCACCCCTTAGATTCTAACTCATCACCTTTAAAATAGCCAACTTCTGCCTCTACAGAAGACGCACTAGCAGCCTCAATTCCATTATTTACAGAATTTATCATATAATACCACATTGAGGCAGTTGGCCAACCGCGTGCCTTGATGTTATCCATTGTTTGTTGAATATTTGCTTCACTCTCAGCCAAAGCAGCATCAAAAGCAGTAACAAAACTCGCTTCATACACATCAAAAGCTTCAATTAATGGATCTAAGCTAGAGCTAATTAAACCTTCATCAAATTCTTCAGGCGCTGCATCGGATAGAACAAATGTATCTGCAAACTCTTGTGCTATAGGCTTAGAATTATTATATAAACCTACATATAAATCTTTATACATATCAAACATTTGATCTGACAATGTCGAGTTCGCCATAATATTATCAGTTATATCCCCAAATGTTTGAGAGACAGCACCGCTTTGTTCTGATTCATTCTTAGCAAAAGAAATTTTACCACAATCACTATAATAAAGTGTTGGGTTTCTACCATGCTGTGGGCGAGGTTCCTTACCAATATAATAAGTCATTCTATTCCCAGAAGGAACCGTTACAAGTCTAATATCTTTTCTTGCAGGGGCACCACTTTGGTCATTTTTATTATTAGTCGCAGCTTCACAAATAGTCATTAATAGAATTGATTTAGTATGTTGAGCAATATCCGCACTACCAACACCTTGTACTAAAAACTTTCTTAAGCCGTCTCCCATTAAGGAATCAACATAAACAGCCCACCCTTGGGAAGCAAAATTTGATCCCCATTTAGCGATTTGGATAACCATATATTGCCCAGAGCTAAATCCATGCCCCAATGGAATTAAAAGAGCCAAGGCAAAGACAAGACGAATTGGCCACCAAACTGGATTATGACGACCACCAAAAAACTTACCCGTATGCGCTGTATCCACTACAACTGAAAGGACTGACCAAGCAATAATGAATGAAGCGATGACCAAAACACCATAGCTATAAATTTGTAATAATTGCCCCATTGCTACTGCCTGAGCGCCACCCTCACCTCTGGACGCAGCACCAATTAAATATTCAATCATTAATAACCCGAGATCTTCTTCAGGTGCCCCTGGTGGAGAAAATAATCCGCCTATACCTGGAGAGGCTTGCGCTGCTGAAAACGCAAATTGTCCAATAAATGTAACGATCATCATAATCGCCAAAGCGAACAGTAAAAAGACACAAATAAATAAGCCATATTGACCAAAATCGGAATTTTTAGAGGTTCTTAAGTGGAACCATGCCTCACCCATGATTTTTCTAAGGCTGTAATTTCCAATTGTATCCGCTGAACGCGCAGGGTGATTATAGGGTAGAAGTCCAACTTGAATAAAGATACTCGCCAAAATAGATAAAAAAGCACGGTGGGTCATACCAACCGTACCAAAAGAGAGTTTAATCTCCGGCATAAATAATGTCTTTAGGATCCCCTTACCAGTAAGGCGAGATCGAAATGCATTTGCGTATTCAGTATTTAAGTCCCCTGCCATTTTGCCCCCTTGTGACCATATATTGGCTTAAGCATAGTGTATCAAGAAATCACTATAAAATAAATTGTACATGCATCTAATCCCCTCCAAAAGAATAAAATGCAGTCCTCCACTATCAAATATAACATGGAATCCTTAATTTTCCGTTATGATAGTTTCACATCAAATCTACTTTATTTAGTGTATATGGCATATATTATGACATAAAAATGGCTAAAAATAAAGAGAATACTGCCATATTTGTGACACAATTATGACATTTTTAACTTTTTCCTAGAAAATACAATAATAAAAAAGCCCCCGCTAAAGGAGGCTTTTTTGAAAAAGATTATAAGAACGAGAAGTAAGAATTATGCTGCTTTTGATGATCCTTTATCATCATCGCTACCCTCTTCTGTCTCGCCGACCATCATTTGCTCATCTACAAGACCCGCATTGGCGCGGATTTTACTCTCAACTTCTTTCGCGATCTCTGGGTTATCAAGCATGAACTGCTTAGCGTTGTTACGTCCCTGACCAATTTTTTGATCATTGTAAGAATACCAAGCACCCGCCTTATCAACGATATTTGCCTGAACACCAAGATCAAGAAGTTCGCCCATTTTTGAGACCCCTTCTCCATACATGATATCAAATTCAACCTGACGGAATGGAGGAGCCATTTTATTTTTAACGACTTTAATGCGTGTCTGGTTACCTATAATCTCATCTTTTTCCTTAATTGCACCAATACGACGAATATCAAGACGAACAGATGAATAGAATTTTAATGCATTACCACCAGTTGTTGTCTCTGGGTTACCAAACATAACACCAATTTTTTGACGAATTTGGTTAATGAAGATAACAATCGTTTTAGAGCGAGAAATTGAAGATGTTAATTTACGAAGCGCTTGACTCATAAGGCGCGCTTGAAGTCCCATATGGCTATCACCCATATCGCCTTCTAATTCTGCGCGAGGTACAAGAGCAGCAACAGAGTCAATAACCATCACATCCAAAGCCCCAGAGCGAACCAAAGTATCCGCAATCTCTAACGCTTGTTCCCCAGCATCTGGCTGAGAGATAAGAAGTTCTTCAACATCACAACCAAGCTTTTTAGCGTAAGATGGATCAAGTGCATGTTCTGCATCAATAAAGGCACATGTTCCACCCATTTTTTGAGCTTCTGCAATAACGTGGAGAGCCATTGTTGTTTTACCCGATGATTCTGGGCCATAAATCTCAATAATACGACCCCTTGGAAGACCACCGATTCCCAATGCTAAATCTAAAGATAGTGATCCTGTTGAAATAACATCAATATCAACTTTGGCACCATCGTCGCCAAGCTTCATGATAGAGCCTTTACCAAAGGCGCGCTCAATTTGACCAAGAGCAGATTCTAAAGCTTTTTTCTTATCCATTTTCTTACAACCTTTATTGTTTAAAATTCATTTATATTTAAACGCTACACTAAAAAAAATACAATAGCAATCACTTTTGTACTCTTTTTGTTCTTTTTTAAAAACGTCATTTACATGACTTAATATGAAGGATTCTCAATCATAAAAAAAGCCCCCAAAAGAAATGAGGGCTTTTAAAAAATAAAAAATATTTAATTATTAGCTAAGGCAGATTGTTTTGGAGCTGGTCTACTAACCTGCTTTGCTGCTGCTGTCATTCCAATTGCATTCAATTCCTGAGCTGTGGCTGGATGAATTTCTGAAAATGGGCTGCTTGGGTCATCTGTCATATTAACGCCAATATTCTCGAATTTTTGCCCACCTTCAAAAGAGCCTAACTCTCCAAATGTATCAAGATAAGCTTTCGCGATATCATCTGAAACATTAAAACTATCAAGCGTTTCTTTTGAGGCGGCGGGTTTACGCATTGCGCTACCATCTTCATTTGTATCAAATGTATAGCTAACCGCATGGTTCTGACCAGTAGAGCCATATAAAGGACTTAAATCAATTTGAACACCAACTTTAGGAGTACGGTCTTGTGTGTCCGGATCAACCATCTGATCTGCTGATAAAATATCTGGATCAATTTTACCAACACCAATAATAGGAAGATCAACGCTCTCTTGCCCACCTGGTAATGTTACATTTAAAGTACCGCCTGTAGTTAGCGTATCTAAGTTTAAAAGTGTTGCCAAATTTACTGCAACACGAAGATTATCAGGATCATATCGATCCGCAATCGTTTGGGTTTGCTCAAATTCTGTTATATCCATATTTGCCTCTTCTGCTTCAATTGCTGAGCCAGACTTTATAGTATCAGCTGTCTGTGCAATAGCACCTCCTGCTGCCACCCCTGTAAGAAGTGTTGCTAAAAGAGTGTTTTTAAAAAATTTCTGAAGTGCCATAATAATATCTCCTAATGTTTAATACTGTGAACGCAATAGTAATATATATTATGGAAAATGTAAAGGAGTTTATTGTTTAAATTACAAAACTGTTAAGTTTTTAAAAGATGAGAAGAATATTATGGTTTAGTCAGAGTCAAGGATGTCCTTAACTTTAGCCGCCAAATCCTTAAGACTATATGGCTTTGCAAGGAAATAAATATTATCGCCCTGATAATCACTGATGCGATCTTCGCTGAACCCAGAGACAAACATGATTTTCGTATCAGGATTAATTGCTTGCAGTTCTTTTGCGACCGTTGGGCCATCCATTTCTGGCATCATCACATCTGTAATGACCAGACCTGGCTTGGTTTCCATTTTTTTATAAACTTCTAAACCTTCGACACCATTTTCAGCCTCATAGACTTCATAACCTTTATTGCCTAAAGCACGCGCCCCAAATTTTCTAACCGCTTCCTCATCCTCAATCAAAAGAATGACTTCGGATCCAGTTAAATCTTTTGTCGCATTATTTTCTTTAATCTGTTCTTTCTTCGCCTTGGCAATTTCTTCTTCACTAACCTTTGGAAGGAAAATAACAAAACTTGTGCCAACACCGATTTCAGAAATAACATCAATGAAACCACCTGTCTGACGGATAATACCGTACACGGTTGAAAGCCCCAAGCCAGTGCCCTCGCCCATTTTCTTTGTGGTAAAGAACGGATCAAAAATGCGAGATAGATTTTCTGCCGATATCCCATGCCCTTGGTCTTTAACCTCAATACGAAGCCATTCGCCAACTGGCATGACATCGGAGACAAGTTCGATTTCTTCTGAATTTTCAAAATTGCTTGTCACGATTTCAATCGTTGCGTCTTTTTGCCCCTCTTCAATCCCTTGTTTCATCGCATCACGCGCATTTACGACCAAGTTAATAAAGACTTGTTCCATCTGACCATGATCAGCCTTAATCGGTAACAAGTCACGCCCATGATTTAATTTCAAATTGATGTTCACACCAATTAAACGTCTCAATAAGTTTGACAAATCAGCGATTACATCTGAGACATCTAAAATGGCAGGGCGTAAGGTCTGCTGGCGGCTAAACGCCAAAAGCTGCCTGACTAGGTTAGAGGCACGGTTGGCATTTTGTTTAATCTGCATCAAATCTTGGAAAGATGGGTCGCCTGGCCTGTGGCGCTCGAGTAAAAGATCACAAAACCCGATCATGGCTGTTAGCAAGTTATTAAAGTCATGGGCAACACCGCCCGCCAATTGACCAACAGCCTGCATTTTTTGGGATTGAGTAAATTGTGTCTCAAGCTGTTTTAATTTTGTTAAATCAGCGATATGGAGGATAAAGCTTTGCGCCCCCCTAAGGCGACTCACAGAAAGCTGTACTGGTAAATTGGATGGTGCTTGTAATTCAACTTCTAAATTAAACTCGCCATTGCCCTCAAGACCCGAACTTAAATCATTCGCGTTTTTAATAAAATCATCTAAAGCCTCATGAAACTCTAGTTTGACTTGTTCTTTTAAATGTTTACCGATGATGTGCGAGCCTTTACGCCCAATCATTTCTTGGAAAGATCGGTTTGCTTCTTCAATACGGCCTTCACTAGAAAGGAGAATAATCCCTGTAGGGGCATCTTCAAAAAAGCGATGAAAACGATCTTCTGAGGCGCGAAGCGCATCGGTAATTTCTTTTTCATGGCTTAAGTTGCGGACAATTGATTGTGAATAAATCGTGTCATCATCTTCATAAACAATAGTGTGAGAGACAGCCACGGGGAAAGTCTCACCCTTCGTATCTTTTAAATAAATTTCCTTATTTTGATGGGCACCACCGCCCATGATTAAATCATATTCTTCTGCGCTCTCTGGTTTTTCAGGCAAGAAGTCATGCAGTTTATAATTTGCAAATTCCGTGTCATCTTTTAACCCCAACCATCTGGCGAGCGTCGCATTGGCAAAGATAAAACGACCCTTTTTATCAACCGAAAAGAAACCAACCAAGGCATTATCCATGAAATCAAGAAGGCGTTGACGTTCAGAATCAATATTCTTTTCAAAAGCTCGTCTTTGTGTGACATCATCAAGGCGAAGATGAATGAAATCGCGCCAACCTTGCATGATTGTAACCGTGATTTCATACCATTTAATGATCTTGCCACTCTCATCATAAATAGGGAGCTCGACATCTTTTTGTTTTTTACTTGTTCGAACCTCAGCCAATAAATCTTTAAAAAAATTGGGTTGTGTTTCATTTAAATCAAAAAACTCTTGTAAAGCTTCAAGCTCACTATCGGCTTCGATATCGCCAATAACATTTTCAAATTTTTTATTTGTATAAATTGCCTTCCCATCAAAGCGACAAACAAAACGCGCCCCTTTTGACCCCTCTAATACGCTTGACATGAGTGAGCGCTCACGCTCATTTTTGCGCCTTACAACCAAAAGCCTGAAAAAGCCAATACATGTGACGAAGAACACAGCCAAAAGCGCTGACACAATCATTAAAAGAAGGTCGGTTTCTTGGCCTAAAAATTTTGCATAAAGGTCATCAGGAATAAAAAAGCGCAAGGCTTGCAGTGTAATAAAGCCAACAAAGAAAAGAATGATCAAAGATAATATCGGATTGAATTTTTCCGTCTCACGGGCAAAATCATCTTTATAATATGTCTCTACATCGCCTTCCTCATCGGCAATTACATTGGTAAAATGGTTTTCAGGTTCTCTGAAAAACACATGATCTTCTGCATTTGCAATTTTTCTTTTTGTTTGAGCCATTAGAGATTTTGTTAAAACTTGTTCTTAAGAATTCAATTATGAACACTATAGACCAGTTTAAAAAGAATTTAAAAACATATTTAGCGCTTTAATTGCACCATTTGGTTTTCATCCAAACATAAAATAGGCAAAGATTTATAAGAACGCACAATCGGGATATATTGATTTAACGGCCACGCATCCGCATGCGGAATAACGGCGAAATCAAGAATTCCATGCCCTTTAACAACGATACCGTCCTCATGGCTTGAAATNCCATGATGCGCNATCATCATNGCNCCAGACGATGATCCAGCGATACATGTTTTATTTTCTAAAATCTGGTCTCTTTCCAATNTTTTGTGAAAAGCNTCTTGTTTTAAAGAGTTACCCCCTTGCATAAATAAAACTTTATAATCACTCACATGATCCAAGAAATCATTTTGGTCGACGAGTTTTAACTCAATGCTTGGCGAATTTGATTTAAAGTAATTTTTAAGCGCATCTAAATGGGGAAAGTCCTCTTTTTTATTTTGAGCTAAAAAGCTAATCAGTAAATTACTGTCAGCCGCTTTTGCTTGTTCAATTAAAGCGTTGAATAAGGTTTCATCTTCGCCAGCGCCAGCCCATGGCTCTGGATAGCCACCATGCAATATAATATGTGTCATAAAATGATACCCTTACTTCTTAGATAAGTTTTTGCCTTTTTTCTTGAAAACATAACGGATGATAGCCGCGACCGCTTGATAATGCTCTGGCGGGATTTCATCATCAATTTCCATCCCTGCATAAAGGGCACGTGCTAATGGTGGGTTCTCCATGATTTCAATATTATGCTCATTGGCAACTTCACGAATTTTTAAGGCGACAAAATCTTGCCCTTTAGCAACACAAACGGGGGCTGTGCTCTCGCCTGGTTCGTATTTCAAAGCCACCGCAAAGTGGGTCGGGTTTGTGATAACCACATCAGCCTCAGGGACAGCGGCCATCATACGTTGGCGGGCACGTTGTTGGCGCAATTGACGCAACTTACCTTTTACATGTGGATCCCCTTCGGTTTGTTTATATTCATCCCTGATTTCTTTACGGCTCATCCGCGCTTTCTTCATATGCTCATTACGCTGATAGATATAATCAATAACCGCCATCACAAAGACTAAGACCAGCACTCCGATCAGGACCTTCATCGTCAAGCCTTCAAGTCTTGCCATCAAAAACAAAACATTTTGCCCAACATCAGCGGTAAGCGTTTTTGTATAAGGCCAAACAATCATAGCGATCACACCAGAGACCAGAATAATTTTTACCAGCCCCTTAAAAAATTCGAAAAAGGCCTTTGCACCAAATAATCGTTTAAAGCCAGAGAGCGGACTGATCTTTTCTAATTTTGGTTTGATTGTCTCGGCTGAAAAGATGGGGCCTACTTGAACGAACGGCGCTGCAATAGCGGCCACCACCAAAAGAAGGGCGGGTAAAAATAAATAAAGACCGATATCGGTTAGCGCATGCCTTAACACTTCCATCAAACCATAAGGGTCAGCGGCCAAACGGTGGGGCATTGCGATAAATGTTTTAATTGTATGGGCAATTCCCGACATCATCCAAGGCCCGATAAGGAGCAAAACAAATGTTCCAGCCAATAGCAAAACCCAGCTATTAAGCTCTCGGCTCATAACAACTTGCCCTTTTTCACGCATTTCTTTTAGGCGTTTGGGGGTGGGGTCTTCCGTTTTCTGTGAGTCATCTTCCTGATCAGAGTCTGACATTGATTACCCCTCACCTCCTTCCTTAAAAGATAAATTAAAATAATAGGGTATCTTATTATTATACCATAATCAGCGGGCGAAAATGTCGGTAAATATTTCCTGATATTGGGTTAACCAATATGTCATACCAACACTTAAAACAACCATAAGCACTAAGAAACTAATTAAAATCTGTAATGGCAGCGCAATAAAGAATACTTGTAATTGTGGCATCAACCGTGCCAAAACACCAAGCGCTAAATACATCATCAATGAAATCACAATGAAAGGTGTTGCAAACTGCACACCGATGCGAAACACATCATTGACCAAATTGCTTATCACGCTGGTCATATCGCCTAAATTTGTAATCGTTCCAAATTGAAATAAGTCATACGAATTATAAATCGCCATGATAACTAAGTGATGCATATTGGTTGCAAATAAAAGGGCGACCCCCATCACAGAAAAGAATGATCCAATGATTGAGCCTTGACCAGACATCGTCGGGTTAAAGACCATGGCACTAGCAAGACCAGATTGCATAGAGATAACCATCCCAGCGATTGACAAGATTGACATTAAGATACGGGCAACCACACCGATAAAGAAGCCAATGATTGCTTCCTTAACGAGATACATAATATAAAGAAAGCTTCCCGTCGTTGGAGCATCGGGGATATTACCTGCTAAAGACGGGGTTACGATCAAGGTTAAAGCAAGGGCGAAAAATAAACGAATGCGGGGCGACACAAACGTATCCCCAACCCCTGGCATAATCATCAAAGCTGTGCCAAAGCGCACAAAAATCATGAAAAATGTAAAGAAAAACTCGCCTAAAAACTGATTGAGTAAACTTTCCAAAAGAAGAACCTCACTCTATCACTGGGGTTCGCCGAAGCTTGCAATAACTGCCATCAATTGTTCTGTATAAGGGACAAGGATTGATGATAATCCTGGCATTAAAATGAAAAGCGCTAAGAAGATCGCAATAATCTTAGGCACGAATGATAATGTCATTTCCTGAATCTGCGTCAATGCCTGAATAAGGGAAATAATAACACCCACAACCAAACCAATAACCATGATTGGTGTACCAAGTTTGATACACATCCACATAGCTTGTTTTGCAATCTCAATAATTTCTGCTTCTGTCATGAATCAAATTTTAGGCTTGTTTGCTCCAAAATACAAAACCCTTTTTAAATAAAATTAAAAAGGGTCTTAAAATTCTTATAAATATAATACCAAATTAAATAGGCATTCTTAAAACTTCTTGAAGTGAGTTAACAACACGATCACGGATTGCAGTCACTGTATAAAGTGTGATCTCGGCATTACGAACGGCCATAACAACATCATTAATATCGGCCTTACCCGCCATATAGTCTGCTGTTGCGCTTTCACTGGCTTTTTGAGTCGTCACAACGGTTTCAACACCATCTTGGATCAGATCGGCAAAGGTATTAAGGGCATTTGGCTTTTTTTCACCCAAATCAACTTTACCTGTACTATCACCAGATAGTTTACCAGCACTTTGATAGGCAGAAATTGCCCCTGGAATTAAATTTGACATTATTTATCAATCCTTACTGTTTTTGACTTAAAAACAAACCTTATTATAGCATTTTTCTAGTCTCTAAGCAAATCAACTGTTCTCATCATCATTGAACGTGACATTTCAATCATGTTCAAATTTGCCTCATATGAACGTTGTGCTTCACGCATATCCATTGTTTCAATGGCGATATTGACGTTGGGTGTGTTCACATAGCCACGCTCATCCGCTGCTGGGTGGCCTGGCATATAGCGCGCATCAAAATCTGTTGTTAAATCTTGCTTGATATCGCCCACTTCAACTAATTCAATGCCTCTTTCACGGTCTAACTCATTTTGGAACGTAATCACTTTACGTCTATAGGGCTCTTGGCCTGGCTGTGTCGGCAATGTATCGGCATTTGCCACATTTTCTGCAATCACACGCATTCTGGCACCTTGTGCTCTCATACCGCTTGCTGAAATCTCCATTGAGCTTGTCATATCCATATCAACCACTCCTTATTTTATTTTTATCTCTTTTTATCTTTTTTGTTTTTTATTTCTTATGTTATTGCGCTCTTAAAACAGACAACATCATGTCATATTGCTTTTTGTAAAGATTAACTGTTGTCTGGTATTCGGCTGCTGTTTGTGATGCTTTTAACATTTGCTCTTCAATCACAACACCGTTACCATCTGGCGATGTCTCGTAAGTGAACTCTTGTTCAAACTCACGCGATTGACCTTTTTCAGATCTGATGAAGTCTAAATGCTTATCATCTGTTCTTAAAACAGGTGTTTCAACGCCAGAACCAGTGTTTCTAAGCGCTTGTTCAAAATTGAACTTTTTAATATCTGAAGGAATAAAACCCGGTGTATCGGCATTTGCAACGTTATTGGCAATCACTTCTTGGCGTTGTGATAACCATTCCATTTTTTGGCTTAATGCCTTGAACATACTAATATTGTCTAAACTCATCTTTATCTCACCTTATTTTTAACAAACCAATTTTCTTTGTTCTTTATTTGTTAGCCGCAGAATGCTTTAATATTTTTATTGTTTAACCCACATATCATTCTTTCGCAGTCATAAAAGGTGTTGCAACAAATGAGCCAAGATTCCAAAATCCATGATGAGACAATTGAAAAAACATATAAACCATTGAAAAACAATGATAAAAAAGATGATGACAAAAAAGAATCTATTGCTGTTGCGATTGAGTATGATCGGAAAAGCGGGCAAAAATTACCTATCATTTCCGCCTCTGGGCACGGTGCACTGGCTGAAAAGATTTTAGACCTCGCCTTCTCAAAAGGGGTCAAGGTTCGTGAAGATGCCGATTTAGCCGAACTTCTCGCGACCATTGATTTACATGATGAAATCCCAAGCGAAGCGGTAATTGCGGTAGCAGAGATTTTGGTACAGGTTTATAAAGCCAATGGCGAATTGCCAGAAGATTATAATCCTGATATCAATAAACTAACCAAAGACCTTAAAGAGGATTAAACTAGACATGGAAGATGTTGATCTTATAAGGGCCGATTTTGATCATTTTTTAAGCCGCCTTTATGCGCTTGAAAATGATGCGAAGACTGGCAAAGTTGATATTGACCTTGTTAGCTTGAGTGCACAGATTGATCAAACTTGCGCAAAAATCGACAATCTGCCACCAGAACAAGCAAGATTATTTACCTCTCGTATGAATGAGATGATAGAATGTTTAAACAGGCTTGAAACTGAGATCAAAAAGCGTCAAGATTAAACACCTACAATAATTCATAAAGAAAAGCCCCTATTTTACATGTTCGACATCACAACATTTTTTACTTTCTTATTCAGCCTCGCCCTTGTCATCGGACTAATGTATGGTGCAGTTTATCTTTTAAAACGTTTAGGCATTGGCGGCATGCCACTATCAAAAACAGGCGAAGATAATGACAAACGCAAATTAGAAATTCTTGAATTCTTACCCCTTGATACCAAAAGACGCCTTGTTCGTGTCCGCGTTGGAAAAAAAGAACATGTGCTTTTAACTGGGCCCAATAATGATCTTTTAATCGAAAGCGATGAGATCAAACAAAAAGAATTACAAAATAACAATGATGTTTTATGATTAAGCCTATGACGATTCTAAATTCAAAATTCAAACAGATGATTTCTTTTTGTAACTCTTACAAGAAGACATTCTTGTTTTTGGGCTTTTTGAGTTTAAGTTTCATTCTGCTTGCCCATTATACAGATGCATTGGCACAAAGCTTAACCCTTGATATGGGGGATAGCGGTGGCGGCGATGATCCAGGAACCATGTCTGGGCGCATCATTCAGCTAATTTTGATCCTAACGGTATTATCCCTTGCGCCATCAATTTTAGTTATGATGACCTCTTTTACAAGAATTGTTGTCGTGTTCTCTTTTTTAAGAACAGCTATGGGGCTTCAGCAAACACCACCAAACACAGTCATTATTTCTCTGGCCATGTTCATGACTTTATTTATCATGCAGCCAACGCTGGAAAAAGCCTATGAAGATGCTTATCTACCGCTTATTAATGAGAGTATTAATGAGGTTGAAGCGTTTGAGCGCGGTGTTCAACCGTTTAAAGATTTCATGTTAAAAAACACCCGTCAGCAAGATTTAAGCCTCTTTTATGGTCTCGCTGAAGAAACGCCCCCTGAAAATGCACAAGAAACGCCACTTCGCATTTTGGTACCTTCTTTCATGATTTCAGAATTAAAAAGAGCCTTTGAAATTGGCTTTATGATCTTTATGCCATTTTTAATCATTGACCTTGTCACAGCATCAATTTTGATGTCTATGGGTATGATGATGCTCCCACCAGTGATGATTTCACTCCCGTTTAAAATCATCTTCTTTGTTCTTGTTGATGGTTGGTATCTCTTAACGGGAAGCTTAATCCAAAGTTTTGTGCAGTAATTAATTAAAAGCTACTGATTATAAATCAAGCCAAGCCCAACAAACATCACAGCAATGCAACCCATGCGCCAGTAAAATTCAAAAGGTGACTTAAAGCCTTCAAATTGCTCGGGCAATATTTTTGATCCAACAAGGCTAAATGCCACTAAGTAAAATGGCAAAACTCCCGTTAATGTTTGAACCAACCCTGATGAGGGAGCTGTTTCAAGAGCAATGATTGTCATTGTGTAACTGGCCAAGTAAGAAATTTCTTGATAAGCACAAAGTGCAAAAACGCGCCCTTTCGTATCAATGATCGCTTGAAAGGTTTGTTTTCTATAGCTGGGGATCGCTAAAACCAATGTAATTCCACACGCACAAAAACCAACACCCAGCCAAAAAACGATTACAAGCCAATGATAATCGGCTATAAAATATCTAAAAATTATAGTTTGTAAACTTAAGAAAATTGCACTTGCTAACATCAATATAAAGGGCTTGAGATGAACCTTTTTAAGTGAAAAATCAAACACTATTAAAAATGATGATGCAATAATTAACACAGCCCCAATTGTATTTTCTATTCCAATAACCTCTCCCATAAAGAGATAAGCAATTACAAAAACAAAAACGGGACTAAGTTGTAAAATCGGCATAATCATACTTGCCTCATGATCTGCCAAAGCCATAAAATAAGGCACCCACATGAGCATTGAAAAAGAACCTAAAGCAATTAAAGGAAGCGTTTGCTCAAAGGGGAGTGCTAGCTCAACAGTTGAAAAGAAATATAAGCATGGCAAAATAGCTAAATAAATAAACCCGCCTGTAAATAAAACCAAAAAATTATTATTAGGAAAATAACTTCGACTTAAGAACTGATCGACAATATTATTTAACGCCAAAAAAAGTGGAGCCAATAAAGATAAATAGAGCCAATCCATTATTTAACTGCCACCACCAAGAAGTCCTTTATCAGAACGATAAGCGCTTAAGAATGAGCTGAAGAGATCAACTTCTGAGATATGATTTTTAAGCGTATTGATATCTGCGAGCTGGCCTGTTTTAGGCGCTCTTGTAATCAGTAGGAACAAATCATTTTGTGGCATGTCCGCCATTAAAGAAGCATAATCACGATACAGTTCACGAAGTTCAACCTGCTGTCCAGCCAAGGTAAAGGCAACGGCTTGGTTTAAGATTAGGGAAGCTGTTTCTTCATTCAAGCGTTCAACACGCCCCCTACTATCAACCAGTTCACGATCATTTAAAATATACTCTAATAATGGGGTAATGGCTTGTGCAGCCTCCGCCCAGCGACCTGCTTTCCAGTTCACATCAATATTTAAACGATGCGCCATTTCACTATTAAGCCCAGATAGAATTCTAATCGCTCGGTCTGGCTCATTTAATTGTGAGTAAGCACGTGCCTCTAAAAGCAAGCGCCCTTCTTTTAATTCGGTTGGAATGTCAGATACGGTCGTGTTCTCCAACGCATCAAGCGCCAATGTCGGGGCTTGGTCAAGCAAGCGAATTGAAGCCAATCTTGCCCCTACTCTTGCACGATTTTCGCCTTTTAATCTGAATTTAATTTGGTGTTCTAACAATCTTGCAGCACGATCCAGAAGATCAACTGAAACCATACGTTCAGCCAATTTTTGAATGGCTATGTCACCTTCTGGGCCAACTGGGGTTAGCTCACTAAACTCATTATAAAGGGCAAGCGCGGACATTGGTTGTAATTCCATGCTTTCATCATTGATGAAAAGCTGACCAAAACGGGTTGTTAGTTTTCTAGTAATAACATCTGTACGCTCTTGATCTTCAGTAATAAGCGGCACAATATTACGCAACATATGAAGCGATTTTGCGTATTGGCTGGTTGAATAATAAAGATCACTTAAATATTCCATGACGTTAATTTCAAAGTTATCGCCGCGCCATACGAAACGAAGGCGTTCTAAAATTTCTGCCGCTCTATCTTGAGAAAGCGTGCCTTCTTCTCGCTGAATTTTTAAAAGTTCAAAAGCGGCCTTAGCACGGTAATAACGGTCAGCCCCATTAGCCGCAAGCCTTAGATTCACGCTTGCTTGTTCCATGTCATTATTTAAAAACGACATGCGCCCTTTAAAATAATTTAAAATAGCTTCTTCTTTACGGTGAAGATCTTTAGCGCCTTCCAAAATACTAACAAGGCTTTGTGAATTTGCGACATCGCCAACAAATAAAGTCGCTTCGGTTAGTGAGGGAACAATCTTTGCTTGAAGCACGCGCGGGTAATCCAAAATAATATTACCTGATTTTGCAAACTCATCATAAGCCGCTTTCCAGTTTCGCTTTCTTGCATGTGAATAACCGCGCCACAGGGCAATCTCTGGCTCGTCTTTAATTCTTGGGTCATATAATCGTGCAAAGGCTTGCGAATGGCGATCTGCCAAACTCATCGCACCGCCTTCTAAAGCAAGGAAGTTTGGATTGTCTTGTAAGCGATTATCAACAGATTTTGCAATCCTTAAAAGCCCCATAGATTCATGACCAAAGCCATGAGCAAAATAAAGTTTGGCTAAATTAATCAATGCATTGACACGCACCGCATCATCTTCGGCATCTGTGATTTGCTGTTCAAAGGCACGGCGCTGATTATTAAAGTTTCCGATATCGGTCACAAACCAATCTTTAATGTTAAAGAAACGGCGCTTATCTGCCTGCGTGTCTTCCGGTGTGAATTCTAAAGGCTCTGAAGATGCCGCCAACTCAACAGGCGAGATCAGAAAATCATTCATGCTTGTGATGCTGAAATATTCATCTTGGTAGAAATAATCAAGCTGATTTGAAAAGGCTTTAAAGACAATTCCCGCTTTTGATGGGATAAATTCAAATTGTGGGTAGCTATGATTTTTAGAGACTTTTAAATCACTGCTGTTAACCGGCACGGCAATAAAACGATCCCCTAAATTAGGATCACTAAATTCAAGCGGATTGCTGATTAAACCCAGCTCCAATAAAATTGCCTTTTTCTCAATTCCCTCATGCACAACCGTATCATAAACAGGATTTAATCCTGTTCGCGTTTCTGCATTTTCGACAACGGCAACATCCCAAGAAAAATCCGAACTTGTCACCTGTAGTTGGGCATCTGGATCAATCGGCAATATCCAAGCCTCTGCGCGGTCTTTAACATCTGTGACCAAAACAGGTCTGACATTATCTTGTCCCGTTACAATCGGTGGCACACCTTGTCTTTTTTCTGATTGGACAAGCCATAAATATCCACCGCGCACAAAAATTGCCATTTCAATTGGTTTTAGCGAAGATACTGAAACAGTTGAGCCCGCAACTAGCCTTGGCCTTGTTGATGTTTGATCAAGACGCTTTTGTAAAGTTTTCAACCTAGATAATCTTTTTAAGCTTTTTGTTGTTGCTCTTGTCAGGGCTGCTTTTTCTTCTGCCTTTTCGCGCTCGCCTTCAAGCCTTGTTTGCAAAATCGTTTGTAGACCATCATCAGGACTAGCTTCAGAGATCGGTGTTGTTCTGACATCACGAACAGCTGTATCAACCGTTGGTGTTTCCATTTCAGCTTGTGGTTTTTCATCCGGCCTTTCAATCATATCAGCCATTCGGATTGGTGGCTGTGGCTGTTCAACTTGTGCTTGTGGAGCTGGCTGTGATGGCTCCGTTTCTCTTAACGATAGACGATCTTCATCTCGGTTCTGTTTTGGCTCAATTTCAGTTTTCGCAACTTTCGGCGCAGGCGTCGGTTTTTTATCACGAATAAAATCAATGATAAGCTTACTGCCGATTTTCTTTTCTACGAATTTTGAGGCTGTCTCTGCAATTCGAAGGGTTAACGGATCAACCTTTTCAACCGTAACTGATTTTAACAAAGGTGTTGTCGATAAAGAAAGTGAGCGATTATCAAAGCTCCCTTTTTCAAAAAAGCGGATAATAGTTGCGCCATTTTCTTCTTCGATCCGATAATTTTTAGCGGCCGCCCCATCAAAAACCAAACGGTCGTAATCTTGATGATAGCCAGCTCTGGCGCGCACTGTAAAAATACTGTTTTTAGATGTTTGACCTTTTTTGCGTGCGGCTTCTAATCTTTCTTTTAAAGACATCCCTTTTGAGCTGTCACTGCTGGAAGATGATAAATCAATAATCTGAATTCCAGATGCATAGGCTTGATTATCGACTGACAGCGATGTTACGCCAAACGCTAAAGATAGCGCAAAAATTGATACAGCAGTCCCTTGCGCCAACTTTCCAAATTTTGGAAATGAGGCCGCATTCAAACGGTTTAAGACTGTTGATCTTTTGCTAATCACTTATCCTCTCGATTATAGATTAATAGATAGAGCCTATCTTGATTAATAGTATCTGAATCTCTGTTGCTCTGTAAAGCCTGACTACTAAGCATTATATCACGATTATAGCCATAACTCTTTAATATTTGCGCCAATTGGCCTGCGGCTTGAAATCCATCGTTAAAATTATCGTTATTTTTTGAGATTTGAGCGACTTCAATGTAGTTATCAACACGCGATAAGGCGATCGATAATTCTTGAAGCGGGGTATCCGCGCTTCTTAAATCGGATAAAAGCCTTTCTTGAGGCCATGATAAAAGAACGAATTCAGAATATCTTTCAAACTGCGCATAATCAGTCACACGCCCCTCATTCACATAGCGCGCGAGCAAAGCTTCTAAATAATTTAGGCTTAAAACTTTTTTAGCTGTCTGGATTTTCATCTGCAATAATTTATCACTTGAAGTCATCTTCGCATCCGACTGCCCTGTCTCGCCTTGGAGTACTTTAAACCCTCTATTAAAATGGTTTTGGCCAGGGTCTTTCATTGAAAACAACAACACAAAAAATGTTAAAATAAGGGCGATCACATCGGTTAGAGACACAAGCCAAACATATGATTTATTATGCCTTGCAATGCTCATCGTATCGGGCTTAAACAAAAGCTCATCAGATAAATCACCTTCAAGTTTAATGACTTGCTTGCGTTTTTTCTCTTCTTCTAATTTTTTAAGCTGTCTTTTTGTCAGCATCTTTTCTTTCATTATACAATCCCCTTATTCATTGTTCTGATTGTATAATTTGATGCATTAAATCCATTGATTTTGGTCTTAATGTCATGACCAAATCATTAGGGTCGCCTTGTTTGACAGAAATTTTAAACTGATCAGAGGTCACTTTGACTTGCGCAAAACTTTGCTTGATGCGTGCAATATCATCCTCAATATCAAAGTTGTTCAAATCTTCGACATAAAGTTGAATATCCATCATATAGGGGGTTTGCGCATTATTAAGAAGAGCCAATAATTTATCTTCAAAATTCATAAAACCTAAGCTTTGCTTTTTCGCCAAAGATTGAATAAACACTTCTTTTTGAAAAATCATAATCAATGTATTGCTTTCATCATTCGCAATAACATTTCTTGCACTTAAAGCATTTTTAAGCGCGATGCTTAACTCATCAAATTCGTTGCTGGTGAATAGGCTTTGGGTATTGGTTTGTTGTTTTAAATAGTTTTTCTTCTTACCAAAAATTTTAGAGGCAAAGGCACTTTCTAAAGATGCCAAGACAGGTGTTACTTTCTCACTTTTAAAATCAGAGGAATTATTTAAGGCGATAAAAAACACCATTATCACCAAAAAAAGCGATAACGTTAAAATCTGAGATGCGTAATCATTACGCTTCATAGTTTTTAACACCCTTTAAAAAAAAGAATTACGATAAAGAACAATTGCGAATCAATTGCTTAAGATAATTAATTTCACACTATAACATAGAAAATTTCAAGGATAATGCGTTTTAACGCCAATTAATGCGATTAATCGAAACTTGCCAATAACGCATCAATGTCATCTTGAGAGATCGCTTGATCCTGCATTTGTGGACCATTAAGAAGCTTTTCATCACCTTCGCGGTCATCTTCTTCTTTAACAGCATCGCCAAGATCATTGCCTAATATTTCAACGATCATATCAACTTGGCCTTCAATATGGGCAAGTGTTTTTACGACTTTTGAAATACGCTGACCTGTAATATCTTGGAAACCACAAGCCTCATAAATATTGGTAACATTCTCAAACAGTTTATCTTTTAAATTACCATCATCAAACTCTTCTGCGATTTGTTCGATTTTTTCACATGAATCCATGATTGTAGAGGTTGCTTCTTCAGTTGCTTTAATAACCGCATCAAGCTCATCTGTTGCAGATGGAATTTGTTCTGATCCGATATTCGCAGGATTTAGCTGTGCCAGCTCTTCTTTGGCCATATCGATGTAATGAGCAAGTGCTTTTAACTCGTTATAAAGCTGTTTATTGCCAGTACCATGATCCATTTTTGAAATCACTGTGTTAATAATTTCTACAACTTCAGTTTTTGAAAATGGTCTGCCTGTTTGTTTTAATCTTTCAGTCGCTTCCTTTTCGATAAGACTTTGCTGATCCTGATTCATCGCAAGTTAACCCCTTAAAATTTTAATGAATAGTTTTTTAGAATTGACCGATAACGCTCGCCATTTTTGTCTTTAATGTTTCTGCATTAAACGGCTTAACAATATAATTATTAACACCCGCTTGTTTCGCAGCAATCACGTTTTCTGTCTTACTTTCAGCTGTAACCATGATGAATGGCATATGTTTGGTCTTATCATCAGCACGGACACTTTTTAAAAGCTCCAAACCTGTCATCGGCTCCATATTCCAGTCAGAAATAATCAGACCAAAATTAGTCTCGGCAATAACACCAAGTGCTTGTTGACCGTCGGCAGCCTCATAAATATTACTAAAGCCAAGTTGCTTAAGTAAATTTTTAATAATTCTTCTCATTGTTGCGTAATCGTCAACAACTAAAATATTCATAGATTTATCAACCACGGCTGACCTCTTCAGATTTTAAAAGTATTTATTATTATTTTTTGAGGAGAAAATCCTCAGTAACGAATTTCAGTATGACTACTATATATTAAAAGAATGTTAAATTTGTTTAGGAGTTTAGCAATCAACTAGAAATAATTTAGAAGCGTTTCTTGCAAATTGCAATATAAAAACCCTAAAGCAAGCCTTATAGATTATTCAATCTCATTGCCATTATTCATATCAGGAAGCTTTTTTTGTTCCGCTAGTTTAATCGTCACTTCGCGGGCAATATTCGAGTCCATAGACGCTAATATAGGGGCTGCTTTACGCTCACTCATGCGGCTCATAACACTGATTAAAACTTCCATATCAAGTGTATCTAAGATGCGGGCTGCGTCTTTCGATTTCATTGTTTCATACATACGTACGAGTGATTTTATACGCTCTTCTTGCTCTTCTTGTTGTTGACCAAGAAGCTTTTCGATCTCTGTTCGAAGCTCATTCAATTCAGAATATTTCGCATCAATCTGCTTTTCAGCCGCTGCCAAAAGCGCTTCTTTTTGTTGAAGCTGTTGTTCTTTTTGACGAATTTCTTCACGGCGCTCAGCCAAAGATTGTAAAATCTCAAGCTCACTTGAGGAAAACTCTAACTCATCAATAAAATCTCTTGTTGGCAGGACTGGTGCATCTTCAAACACATTGTTAACATTACCTGCATCTGGTAACTCTTCCATTTGATCTTCGGCAACAGCCATTGATAATTGAGGCGAGCCCAATTTCTCAAAGACAATCTGTCCTTGTTCATAGGTGTTATAAATTTGAAAGAAAAAGGCAAAAACCAAAACAGAGATAAAGAATACAATAGCAGGCTTTTTCTTTTTGCCAGCTTCTTCTAATATTGTATTGATATCTTGTTTATTTGCCATGTTTTTTGCTTCCTACCTGTAATAAACGACACTCTTATTCTTTTTTTATAGATTTCTTTTTTTCTGAGATCGCTTTTAAGAGTTCTTCTTCAGCCTTACTTTTAGGCATTTTCTTTGACTCTTCTTCTATTTTAGCAGATTTTTTCGTATTTTGCGAGCTTTCTGATTTTTTAGCTTCGCTTGCAGCCCCCTGATTTGCACGTGTTGCAAGCTTTTCTAATCGTGTGGCAAGAGAGTTTCCTGCATCATTCATGAAATTCAATTCATCAAATAAGCGCCTGCCTTCATCAATTTCTTTTTGTAGTTTTGTGCCAACATCTTCGGCCGTTGCTTTCAAACCAATAATCGCTTGTTCGGCACGTTCGGCAGATTTATCCAAATCACCAATTGCCCTTAAAAAAGCATCGCGGTTGGCCTTAAAACTTTTCAATTGTTTTGATAAACGCAAAGAGAAAATAATCGCGCCCACCATTAAAATTAGTAAAACAACATCTATTAATAACGAGACTGTTTCCATTTATATTTTTTCAACCCACATGTTAATTTTTAAAAAGCCTAGCTCCACTTATTGAGGTTTTTGAGCTTCTTTATTCTCTTTTTTCTTCTTGGTTATATCGTTTAGAATTTTCGCCGCCAACTTGCCTCGTTTTTGACCAGGCTGCGCTGTAAACATCGCAAAATCGCCACATCGCATTTCAACGGGATCTTCTGGGAAGGCATCAAGAACTAGTCTTGAGCCCTCTTTCCAATTAATAACATCATAAAGCGATACTGTTGCCTCGCCCAAAACGGCATCAATTTCAACAGTTGTTTTTAAAAGCTCATTAGTTAAGTGAGTTTCCCAAATTGAATCCCGACCAAATTTTTCCCCCATGAACATCTGTAATAAGAGTTCACGAACGGGTTCTAAGGTCGCATAAGGAATTAAAATTTCAACGCGTCCACCGCGATCGCCCATATCAACGCGCAGATTAATAAGCACACAAGCATTGTTCCCTTGTGTAATCGCTGCAAATCGTGGGTTGGTTTCGATACGCTCTTGTCTAAATGTCACTGGTGATAGCGGGTCAAAGGCCGATGATAAATCGCCCAAAATAACTGTAACCATACGCTCAACAAGCTTAATCTCAATCGTTGTATAAGGTCGCCCCTCAACACGCATCGCAGAATTACCACGACGCCCACCAAGTAAAACGTCCACAATTGAATAAATAAGCGCACTATCCACTGTCATTAGTGCATAATTGTCCCACTCTTCTGCTTTAAAGACAGACAGCATGGCTGGCAATGGGATTGAATTTAGGTAATCTCCAAATCGAACAGAGGTAATTTGATCAAGCGAGATTTCAACATTATCAGAAGTCAGGTTACGAATACTGGTCGACATTAGACGGACAAGTCGGTCAAACACGACGTCCAACATTGGAAGGCGCTCATAATTGACCATCGCACTATTAACAAGCGCACGCAGACCTGATTTATCAGGACCACCATCCTCATCACCAAACCCTAGAAGGCTATCAATTTCGTCTTGGTTAAGAATGCGGGCTTCGCCATCTTCTTCCATGCCCATAGCAGCGGCCATGTCATCGTCGCCCATCTCGTCTTCTGGCGGCTCTTCAAAGTCAACATCAGTGTCGCCGCCATCCTCATCGGCCATGGCGCCCCATTCTTCCATCATTTTGCGTTCTTCTTCTGACATATTGTCAGTTTCACTTACGCTATCTGTGTCAACATCACTCATGTAAATTCCAAATTTTATAAGATCTTCTTACAGTATAAATTTATACCAATTTATTTATAAGCAAAGACCATACCAATTTTAAAAGATGAAAAACTCTTTATACTTTATTGTACAAGAATTTCCCTAAATAAGACATCACGAACTTTTTGCGGGTGGGCAGCAGCGTTCACACGCGCCAACAATTCTAAACGAAGTCTGTAGATACCAGCAGACCCCCTTAAATCTTCTTCACGAAGCTCACGCAGGTAAGTTTGGAAATGATCCAAAACGCGCGGCAAAATCTCTTCAATAATTTTTTCGTCTTCTTGTTTGGCAAGCTCGAGACTAATACTAATCTTCAAAAAGCGCGGTTTACGACCAGGCGCATTCAAATTCACAATAATATCTGGAATATCAAAGAATATCCCTGTTGTCTTATCATCCATTAGAATTTGCTCTTCAACTTCTTCTAATGTTGGTTCTGGCTCGTCAAAAAATCCACTAAAATACAAACCAGCCCCAATCCCGCCAAGGAGGAGCAATGGCACAACAACAAATAAGATGATTTTCTTGAGACCAAAACCGCCCGAGGACCCTTCCTCTTCCAGCTCGGCACCCTCTTCACCTTCTTCGCCTTCTACGCCTTCTTCTAACTCATCAATGTCTTCATCAGCATCTGCGACCATGGGTTTATTAATTCTTTACTGGTTTATTATTGAAACATAAATAGCAGAAAACTATTCATATGATAGGAACTTTAAGTACAAATACAAAATTTTCCACTTACCACTATAACAACGGATTTCCCAATAACAAAGAAAAAATAGCCTGTTTATACAAAATTAGGTGGAATTTTTTGCCCACCTTGCCTGAATATTATTCGACACACCCCCATATTTTCCGCCTCACAGCAACTATACCTCAGCCAGAAAATAGATTAAAATATTGAAACTAAACGATTTTTTATTTTGGCACGGTTCTCGCAAGTCTAAACCCCAAGAAGGCAAAAGCCTCAAACAAAATATATAAGAGATAATTTAAAGTCTTAAATAATAAGACACCAAACAAAGGGTAAGTGAGACAATGGAAAATACAGGCTATATTGTATTATCACGTCAGGCATCATTTCAACGCCAGATGGATGTTATTTCAAACAACATTGCTAACGCCAATACTACAGGTTACAAAGCACGCCATATGATGTTCGAAGAGCATTTAAGCGGTGGTGGCACTAACGGGTCTGCGATTAGTATGGTTAATGAAGCAGGTCAGTTCACACAAACTGAACAAGGCCCCTTACAACAAACTCACAATACATTTGATTTCGCGCTACAAGGCCCTGGCTTTTTCAAAGTTGAGCATTCTATATCTGGCGAGACATATTACACACGTGCCGGTAACTTTACATTAAACCGCAACAATGAACTTGTGACCCCAATGGGACACCGTGTCATGGGCGATAATGGTGCCATTGTTATCCCAACAGAAGCCAAAGATATCCGCGTTTCAAAATCAGGCGTTATCAACAGCTCTGAAGGCGAGCTTGGTCGCTTCTCTGTTGTCGAGTTTGATAACCAACAAGGCATGAGAATTTATGGTCAAAACCTATGGGCGACCGAACAATTAGAACAAAACGCAGAAAATACACAGCTTAACCAAGGCATGCTAGAAGGCTCAAACGTTAATACTGTCACAGAAATGACAAATATGATTGAAGTCTCTCGCCTATACCAAATGAACCAGAACGTTATCAAGAATGAGCATGACCGCATAAGAAATGCGATCAATAAGCTCGGTAAAATCGAATAAGAATAAACAATAAGGAGAAAAATAATGAGATCACTAGATATTGCAGCAACAGGTATGTTAGCCCAACAATTAAATGTTGATGTTATTTCAAACAACATCGCCAACATGACAACTGCTGGTTATAAGCGCCAAAGACCTGAGTTTAACGATCTTTTATATCAAAACATTGTAAGACCAGGGGCAAATTCTGCCGATGATGGAACAATCATCCCTGCTGGTATCCAATTGGGTACAGGTGTTAAGGCCGGCTCTGTTTACAGAATTAACGAACAAGGAACAATTCAGCTAACTGAAAACCCACTTGATTTAGCTATCGATGGTCGTGGCTGGTTCCAAGTTGAATTACCAAGTGGCGAGACTGGCTACACAAGAGAAGGATCATTCCAGCTTAATGAAAATGGAGAGATCGTAAACTCATCTGGTTACAGATTAGAGCCAGGTATCACAGTTCCAGAAGATGCAGTTGATGTAACAATCAATGCCAATGGTGAGGTTTTAGCAAAAATTGAAGGTCAGGTTGATTTAAGTAACCTTGGTCAGATCAATTTAGCAATCTTCCCCAACGATGCTGGTTTAGAAGCAATTGGTGGTAACACAATGCTTGAGACAACAGCTTCAGGTGCAGCTACAGAAGGCACAGCCGGAACAGATGGATTTGGTGTTCTTATTCAAGGGGCATTAGAGAATTCAAACGTGAATGTTGTTGAGGAAATCACAACAATGATTACAGCACAGCGTGCCTATGAAATGAATTCAAAAGTCATCCAAACAAGTGATGAAATGCTAAGTGC
This sequence comes from Rickettsiales bacterium, assembly GCA_002720935.1. Taxonomy (GTDB): domain Bacteria; phylum Pseudomonadota; class Alphaproteobacteria; order Micavibrionales. Next base: position 31,719 of record PBIV01000018.1, read on the forward strand.
TACAGCACAGCTGAGATAATAAATATAGGGTGAAAAATAACATAGCCGCTTTCCTCTAATAAAAGAGAAAAAGAGAGATTAATAAAAAAACAAAATGGCTATTAATTCAAGGTGAGATAAAAAGGAGGCTACTCAAAATGACTATACATCCAGCCTTTTATGAAACAAATACAATTAACTTTTCAGGAAGAACTCTGAATACAATGAAAAAGACTTTTAAAACAATGCTTTATGCAACTGCCGTGATCGGTGCATTATACTCTGGTATCGCACAAGCATCTGCCATTGCGTTAAAGTCTGAAGCAACAATCCAAGATGAATATCTAAGACTTGGCCATATTTTCAGCGGTCTTGACAATCACGAAGATTACATTTTGGCACAAGCCCCTGCCCCTGGCAAAAAGCTTATTTTAAATGCTTATTCCTTAAACCAGATCGCAGCGTCTTTTGGGCTTAACTGGAAAACCGCAAATGCCTTTGAACATTTCGAAGTCAAGCGTGATGCAACATTGATTGATGCAAAATTAATCGAAGATGTCGTTGCCGAGCATGTTAAAGAAAGCTTAAACCTTGAGAATATCGAAGTTGAACTTTCAAACAGTCGTTTAGAATATGTCATCGACAAAAAATTTGGCAAAAGATTAGATGTCGCTGATTTAAATTTTGACAGCACAAGAGGCTTTTTTGATGCAAAAATTAAATTGGCCAATGGCGATGAAGAACAAGTTGCAGGTCGCATCATTCAAATGGTTGAAGTGCCCGTTTTAGCAACACGTCTTCGCCAAGGTGATATCATCTCGAACAGTATGATTAAATGGGTCAACGTTCCATCAAACGCAATCTCTAGCAACACAATTTTGGATGCAAAAGATATCGTTGGCATGACACCAAGACGCTTTGTTAGAGAAAATGATCTGATTACAGATACAGATATCGCAGCTCCATTGATTGTTGAAAAAGGCGACTTTGTTACAATGATTTTATCAAATGGACGTTTACAATTAACTGCCAAAGGCCGTGCTCTAGACAATGGCTCAAAAGGCGAGACAATCCGTATCGTTAACAAATCAAGCAATAAAATTGTTGAAGGCACAGTAACAGCGCCACAAACCGTTTCCGTAGAAACAGGAAACCCATCAGCAATTTTTTAAACATATAATCCAATTGGCAGAAATAAGCCCGAAAGGTGGATACAATGAAAACAACAAAGACATTTTTTAAAGTCGCTAGCATCTTACTTGTTGGCATAAGCTTAACAGCTTGCTCAAGTGTTGCAGAACGTTTGCAAAGAGTTGGACAAGAGCCAGATTTCAAACCCGTTGAAGCACAACAAGAAGCAGAAAAGCTAAACTATGTAAGCATGCCTATGCCAAACCCGCAATTCCCAGAAGTTCAGCAAGCAAACTCGCTTTGGCAGTCAAACAGAAAAGGCTTTTTCAAAGACCAAAGAGCAAGCGAAGTTGGCGATATTTTAACTGTTAATATAGATATCAATGACATTGCTGAGATCACAAATGAGACAACAAGAACGCGTAACAGTAGTGAAAATGCAAATGCCTCTGCCCTGCTTGGTTTTGAGACATATTTAGATGATGTTTTACCAGACACAGTAGATCCAACAAACTTAGCAAGCACAAACAGTACATCAAACTCAGCTGGTACAGGTGAAGTCAAGCGTGATGAATCAATCCGTACAAAAATAGCGGCTGTCATTGCACAAAAATTACCTAATGGTAACTTTGTCATCACAGGTCATCAGGAAGTTCGCGTGAATTTCGAAGTAAGAGAGCTTCGTGTTGCTGGTGTGGTTCGCCCAGAAGATATTTCACCACAAAATGCAATCGATTATTCACAAATTGCTGAAGCCAGAATTGCTTATGGTGGACGTGGTCAAATCATGGATGTTCAACAACCTCGCTACGGTCAGCAAGTCTTTGATATCCTCTATCCATTCTAATATTAAATCTATCTAACGTAAGGATTAAAAAAGCAGCCTTACCGACATCAATCAAAGTAAAGGCTGCTTCATTTATTTTTTCAAAATTTTTAAGTTTCGGTTATCTCACCCACCCAAACTCGGCTGATTTCGTTCACGGAATCGGCCATCTTTTTTTATTATAGCATGGAAATCCTTTAAGATTGCTTAATTTTAAAGATAAAAAAGCCCCGATTAATATCGAGGCTTTCTTTTAAAGTTCTAATTATACGAGATTAATCTTCGTCACGTGTGACTTTCTCTTTGCGCTCATGACGCTCTTGCGCTTCGATTGTGTATTGCGCAGTTAAACGTGCTTTTAAACGGGCAACAGAAATCGGCTCGCCTGTTTCTTCACAATAGCCATATTCGCCTTCTTCGATTTTACGAAGAGCTTTGTTAATTTTGTTGATAAGCTTGCGCTCACGGTCTCTTGTGCGGAGCTCTAGCGCGTGATCAGTCTCGGCTGATGCACGGTCAGTGATATCAGGCTTTTGTAAGTTTTCTTGTTGTAAATCCTTAATCGTATCGCTTGATTCACGAAGAAGTTCTTCACGCCATTTAATAAGCTCTTTGCGGAAATACTCTAACATAACAGGATTCATGAAATCGCCGTTATCTTCAACTGGATCGTAATCATGAGGTACATTAACTGAAGACATTTTAAAACTAGCCCTTAACTAAATAAATAATCATTAAAAATAAAACGAATCACACATATTCTATGTGAAACATAAAAATTATAGTGTTCAAAACGAAAAAAACAAGAATAAGCTTGTTCTGGTAAATATTTTCCTAATATCCAAGCTTTGCCAATTCGACCGCAGCACGCAAATCAATCTCATCCATAAGCTCAACCAAACGCGGATCATCAAGCTCGCCTCTTTGTTCTTCGATTAAATCTTGAAGCTTTTTAAGACGGTTACCAGAAATTTCTCCTGTTAAAATCCCAACACGCACTTCGTCCAGAATATCCAAAACGCTGTGCCCGCGTTCAACCTGGCGTTTAGAGTTGCGCCTAGACTCTTCTGGGTCAATGCCTTGCATCGCCAAAATTGCATCAACGGGTGCGACAGATGCCGCTGATGACGAAGAGGCAACATTATCAATACTTGCATCAGAGCCACCCTCTTCTAAGAAACTACGAAACGCTTCCCCAGCACTACTACTGGAGCTTGATTTCTTAGACTTTGATGTCTTGCCCGTTTTATCGGGGCCTTTTGGACCTTTAATTTCCATGATTTAAACTCTAACGAATCAGAAATTACTTTGCAATTACTAGAATAACGGAAAAACTAGCCCCATTTCACTCGGAATTTTTTACCTAGACCGAAAAAATAAAATAAAGCCAGAAATAAAATTGTTTAAAATCAATGGCTTACATTAAAAACAGCTTTGGCACGACCCTTGAATATAAAACTAGTAGAAAAGAATTTTTAATACCAAGAAGGCAAATAACAACAAAAATTAACGCTTTCTTATAAAAATAAGGTGAGTGGTATGACAAAAGTAAAAACAATTAATATGAAGAAAATCATCGTTTCATTTTTAGCCAATGCGCTTTTAATGGTCTTTATGATGAGCCAAGCCCAAGCCAACACAGTCCGCATTAAAGATATTGTGGATTTTGAAGGTGTTCGTGACAACTTACTTGTTGGCTATGGTTTGGTTGTCGGTCTTAATGGCACAGGCGATAGCTTGGCCAATGCCCCATTTACACAACAAAGTTTGGTTGCGATGTTAGAGCGTCTTGGCGTTAACATTAGAAACCAAAACTTAAACACCAATAATATTGCTGCCGTGATGGTAACAACAAAGCTTCCCCCATTTGCCAATCAAGGGACAACAATTGATGCCAGCATCTCAGCCCTTGGCGACGCCTCAAGTTTACAAGGCGGTACTTTAATCGTAACCCCACTTCTTGGTGCTGATGGCGAGATTTATGCTGTGGCGCAAGGTCCTGTTTCATCTTCTGGTTTTGTTGCCGGTGGTGAAGGCGATAGTGTGGTTCAAAACACTCCAACCCAAGCCAGAATTCCAGGCGGTGCGGTTATCGAGCGTGAGATTGACTTTGATCTAAACCAATTAGAGACCGTTCGTTTATCATTAAGAAACCCCGATTTTACAACTGCACGTCGCATTGAAAAAGTGATCAATGATAAATATTTATTCCCAATCGCAGAAGCTGAAAATCCAGGTACAGTTATTTTAAAGCGCCCTCCTGAATTAGAAGGAACTGTCTTTAACATGATTACTGATATTGAACAATTCAGAGTAACCCCTGATCAGATTGCAAAAGTTGTGATTGATCAAAGTTCAGGGATTATCGTGATGGGACAGAATGTTAAAATCAGTACCGTTGCGGTAGCGCAAGGAAACTTAACAATCCGTGTTACAGAAACCCCACTTGTATCACAACCACAGCCTTTCTCTCAAACAGGGAACACAGAAGTGGTTAACCAGCTGAATGTTGGTGTTGATAAAGGAGAGGGTAAAAAGCTAACCGTTTTAAGTGAAGGTGTAAGCTTACAAGAATTAGTAGAAGCCCTAAACGCCCTTGGTGTTGGCCCGCGCGATATGATTAGCATCTTGCAATCAATTAAGGCGGCTGGTGCGCTTCAAGCAGAAATTGAATTATTCTAATCATTAAAGGATAGCAACAAAAATGATGGATAATATTTTACAAACACAAATGGCCTTTAGCAAAGAGCAAGCCCAAACTTCGGCTACAACCAATAAGCTAAATGCCTTAAATGAAAGAATGAACGGTGTTGATCGTGACGAAGCGATGAAAGCAGCGCAAGATTTTGAAAAGCTTTTCATCTCTCAAATGTTTACGCACATGTATTCTGGGATTAAGACAGATGGATATTTTGGTGGCGGTCACCAAGAAGAAATGTTCAGAAGCTATATGATTGATGAGTTTGCTGATATCTCGGCACAGACTGGTGGGATTGGATTATCCGATGCCATCCAGAAACAAATCATTCAGATGCAAGAACAAATGAATGAACAATAAAAAAAGCCCTTTTTAAAATAGATAGGAGGCATAAATGACAGACCAAGATACAACACAAACAGTTGCACCAAAACAGAAGACTTTTAAAGAGACTTTGCAAGTGGCACTAAACTGTACAAGAAAATTTCGTGAAATCATGGAGCAAGAAACACAAGCGCTAATGGTTATGGATTTTACAACAGCCCTTCAGATCGGAGATAGCAAAAAAGAATATGCAGGCATTTATGCAGATTCAATTGAAGCTCTTGTCCCATTTGCACAACAAATGAAACAATTACCAGAGCAAACAAAAGCGATTTTCAGAGACGAAAAAGTAAAATTTGACGATGTTGTAACCCGCAACAAACAAGAGCTTGAGAGAGCAAGCGGTACAACCAAACGTCTGTCTGAACGCATTATTGATGTAACACGAAGAATGCTGGTGCGTGACGGTGTAAATTACGGCAGCAACGGCATGGCAAAACAAGCCCAGCTTCGTCCAATGCATATGAGTGTGAATGAAACACTTTAATTAAAAAAAGTTTTACCGACTAAACCTTTTCAAACCACAAACCTGAAATGCTCCGCTCGTCAAAAAGCGGGGCATTTTTTTTGTGCATCTTGATGGATGATCCGCGCCTTAAAAATCAACATATAAAAATTAACTCTGCCTCCCCCATGCCTTAAATACAAAATTTACTCGGCAAAACATTCCGCCCCCTCTTTTTACACGGTCAAACATACCGGTAAAAACTGCGATCACCGCGCAAAAATAAGAAAAAATTATTTAAAATCAATGATTTAAATTTTGGCACGGCTTGTGCAAGTTTAATCTATGACTAAATTTGAGGAATTTGATTTTCACGAAGAAAAACAAAGAATAAAAACCAGAATAAGGTTCATCGATAAGAAAGATTAAATAATATGTATGTTTCAAACGACATCGTTACCTTACCAAATCAAGCCGCGAATGCTGCGTCTAAAAATGTGAGCGACAAATCAAGACAAAATGATTATGGCGCTAATAGAGACGAGCCTGCGGTACGTGAAAAAAATGATACAAGAGCTGATCGTTCTGAGAACGCGAAGGCTAAAGATTCTAATCCGGAAACAAACAAGGCTAACGCTCAAAATAACGATAAGCAAAACAGCGTTAATAATAATGACATTAAAACAGATCAAGATTTTGCTGCGTTCTTACTAAACTCAATTGAGCCAGGCAGTAACAGCAATTTATTTGATGCCAATAAGAACAAAGTAAACCAAGATCAAAACTTTTCTTTGTTTGGCAATATCTCGCATATCCAAACACAAGAGCAAATTAATTCAGGCAAACCAGAATTATCTGCGGATACATTAAATAGCCTACAGGCAATTATTTCCGACTTAACGCAAGAAGGTTTAATCCCAGAGAATTTTGATGCTGATCAATTTATTGAAACATTAGAAAATGAGCAATTTGATGTTATTCAATCGCCAGAGAACTTTAACCTTGTAAACCAAGATGAAGGACCGGTTGGATTAGAAACTGCGCTTTTATTTGAAAATCCAGATGGAACAGTTGAAGCGGCCTTCTTAGTTGATGGCAAAGTTCACACAGCCCCATTATCAGATATCTTGGAGACAAGCTCTGGTCTTTCAATTGAAAAAGTTTTAAGTGCTCATCAAGCTGTCCAAAATATTTTAACGCAAAATGGCTATTCAAACCCAAGTGATGACGTTGCCGTTCATGTGCAAACGATTTCATCTGCTTTAGAAAAAGCACAAAATGCTTTGGGTAGTGAGTTTTCATTGAATTTCGAAGATGGTTTGATTGCCCCTGACTATGAGTGGAGATCAAGTGCAAAATCTTCATTATTTGGAAAAACTGTTGCCAATGCGATGCAAAATAACAATGGTGCTTTTGCCAATGCAATTGTTGCCTCGTCTGTTGGCTCACAATTGATCTTACCAAACGCACAAAATAATAATGCTGCACAATCATCTCAAAACTTAATCGGGATCGGCAGTATTGATTGGTCACAAGTTTTAAACGCTGATTTAGATGGCGGTAACTTTAATGGCTCTGATTTCCAAGGCGGCGATTTCATTGAAAACAGCCTTGATCCAGATCAGTTAATCCAAAAAGGTGCCAATGCCAAAGATCAATCTTTTGCAAACCTCGTGAATAATGCAAAAGCCTCTGGCGCGCCAGTTACAAGACAAGCCCCTGTTGCAGAACAAGTGATGATGAACATCCAAAAAGGCGCAGAAGGCAAAATGGATAAAATTACCCTTCAATTGGATCCACATGAGATGGGTAAATTAGAAATTCAATTTGATTTCTCAGAAGATGGTAAGACAAAAGCGCTTATCTTGGCCGAGAAACCAGAAACATTAAACCATTTAAAACAAGATATGAAGACCATCGAAACGCTCTTGGCCGATGCTGGACTTGACCTTGGAGGCAACGGCCTTGAGTTCGATCTTAAAAATGGTGGTTTTGAACAAAATACACAAGACCAACAACGCAAATTTTATGTTGATGGCAATTCAGAATTTAACGTCATGGCCGGTGATGATGTCACGATGAATGAGTGGAACTCTCAAAACAATATCATCAATTCGAGCGAAGGCATAATCAGTGCAACTAAAGTCAATATTTTGGTTTAAGCACAAATATAAGTGAGATAACAAAGGAGTAAAATAAAATGTCAGTTTCAGCAGTAAATGCGACAACAGCCCCGACAGAGACTTATCAGTCTTCTGCCTCTGCTGCGCAACAAGCGGAAAAATCATCGCTTGAATCACTGAACCAAGATTTTGATGATTTCTTAGTGTTATTAACAACACAGCTTCAAAACCAAGACCCATTGGAGCCACAAGATTCATCTGAATTTACAAACCAACTTGTTCAGTTCTCTCAAGTAGAACAGCAAATTAACTCGAATAAGAAACTGGATACGCTTGTTCAATTACAAGATTTATCCCTAACTTCAATCGCGCTTGGTTATATCGGTATGAATGTCCAAATTGAAGGCAATGAGTTCAATTATAAAGGCAATGGCGCTTATGAAGCATTCTATACCCTTCCAGCTGGTGGTGCAGAAACTGTTGAGATCAAAATCTTTGATGATCAAGGTCAAGAAATCACAAGAATTCCTGGCTCTGCTGAAGGTGGAAAACGCAGCATTGTTTGGGATGGTAAAAACAGCGAAGGAAACCCAGTTGAGGCCGGTGATTACAAGATTACTGTTAATGCCTTTGATGCTGAGGGAGAGCCAGTAAGCACACAAACCTCTATTACTGTTCAAATTGACGGTATCGAGAGCATCGATGGACAAGTCCTTCTAACCGCAGACGATATTTATATCCCATATGGTGCAATTCAAGCCGCAACCCTGCCGCCTGAAGCTGTAGAAGGATAAATAAAAAAAAAGAAGAATAGAGACTTTTTAAACAAACCAATTTTAACCCTTAACCAAACCATTAAAAACAAACAATTTTTAATACACCGCTTCAATAAATTTTAGAAGCAATCATAATAAAAGGAGGCCAACTCATGAGTTTATTTGGTGCATTATTTACAGGCGTATCCGCACTTGGCGCACAAAGTCAGTCGATCGCTATTATTTCTAACAACATCGCAAACGTGAATACCGTTGGGTATAAGCGTATTGAGACAAGCTTTGAGAGTATTGTTACATCCGGTGGTGGTGCAACGGTTTACTCACCAGGTTCCGTTTTAGCGAATAGAACAAACACAATTGACTTACAGGGTAACATCTCGCAGTCATCATCTCCGACAGATATCTCGATCACGGGTAATGGTTTCTTTATTACAAGAACGTCGCCTGATGCATCAACTGAGCCTGTTTACACTAGAGCTGGTTCATTTGCTGAGGATGCTGAAGGGTTCTTGAGAAACTCTGCTGGTAACTATTTATATGGATGGCCTCTTGATGCCAATGGTAACATTCCAACTGCGAACGCGGATTTATCATCTCTTCAAGCGGTTAGTGTATCCTTTACTGGTGGTCTTACAAGACCGACAAGTTCAGCCTCTGTTGCCTTGAACTTGAACGCTGATGAGGTTAACAACCCTTATCCGTTTACAGGAACAGAAACAATTGACTTCTCAAGGGGTTTACGTGTGTATGACTCACTTGGTGGAGCGCAAGATTTAACTCTAAACTACCGTAAATCAGAAGCCCCTTCTGCCTTTACAATTGGTAATGTTGATATCTCTGAAGAAACAAACTTAACAGACCTTGCCAACATTACAGATGGCGAACAGTTCAGTATTCAAGTTGGCGCTGACCCAGCAGTAACAATTACCATCAATGATGGCGATAGTTCGGTTGATTTGATCCAACAGATTAATGACAATGTTGAAGGTGCGATTGCCTCTTTGGATGAGAATGGACAACTTGCCATTTACGTAAGAGGCACTGGCGAAGACCTTATCTTAGCAGATGTTGGTGGCGGTAATATTTTAGCCTCTGGTGATCTTGGGATTGCAGCTGGCACAACAAATGCCCCTGCCGCTCCAGATGTTCCAGTAACATTAGAAAATGATCCAAACCCATTTGGCTGGTGGAACTTAGAAATTATTGACCCGAACGGAGCAACAATTACCAACACCTTCTTAAACTTCAACAGTGATGGTACAGTAAATGGTGTTCCCGATATTGATGGCAATGTTAAATTTGACCTTGAAGATATTAGTTGGGGTAATGGTTCTGATGCACAGGATATTACGCTTGATATCACGAACTTTACACAATTCTCAGGTGAATATAACGTTGTATCCGTGGCACAAAACGGTGCGGAGCTAGGTCTTAGAACCAGTGTCTCGATTGATGAAGAAGGGTATCTTGTTGCCAACTTCTCAAACGGTCAGTCAACACGAATTTATCAATTAGCATTAGCGACTTTCGCAAACCCGAATGGTTTGGATGAGGTATCTGGTAACGGTTACATTCAAACAAACAATTCAGGTGACTTCAACCTTCGAATTCCGGGGAACGGTGGTTCGGGACTTATTCAAGGGGGTACATTAGAAGCATCTAACGTTGACCTTGCGAGTGAGTTTTCAAACATGATCGTAACCCAGAGAGCTTACTCAGCCGGTACGCGTGTGATTTCCACAGCGGACGAAATGACAGAGGAACTGTTAAGACTGAGATAATAACCCCTAAGAACCTTTAGTGAGGCGAGGCCCTGTTTCAGGATCAAGCAGCCAGCTACAAATCACTAATCAATGAATGAATGTTTCATTTCTTAAATTTTATTCAAGAATGAACTTAAAAAATTACAGTGAAACCAAAGGAGAAATAAAATGGCTGGTATTAATGATATTGCTTTAACAGCTGCACTACGTTCAAACTTAACAAGTTTGCAAAACACTTCAGGACTATTAGACAGAACTCAGCTTCGTCTATCAACAGGTAAAAAAGTAAACTCTGCGTTAGATGATGCGACATCATTCTTCGCGGCACGTGGACTTGAAAGCCGTGCTGGTGACTTAAGCCGACTTATCGATGGTATGGGTCAAGCGATCCAAACAGTAAAAGCCGCCGATGCCGGTATTGAGTTAATTACTGATCTTGTTGAACAAGCACAAGCGATTGCAAACTCTGCGCGTGATGAAGGTGCAAACTCAGCTGCGGCGATTGCGTTAGAAGTTGATTACGATGCAATTATGACACAAATCGACCAAGTAATCGCAGATACAGGATATCGTGGTGTTAACTTACTTAACGGTGACAACTTAATTGTTGAGTTTAATGAAGATGCATCAAGTTCAATTACTGTATCTGGTGTTACATATGACTCAAACGGTGTTGGCTTAACAACAGCTGCTGACTTCACATCTGATGCAAACATTACAACGCATCTTGGTGAGATTGACACAGCGTTGGCGAACCTTCGTGCTCAAGCACAAACACTTGGTACAAACTTGTCGACAATTGAAAACCGTCAAAACTTTACCAATAGCTTGATTAACACCCTTACAGAAGGTGCGAACAAACTTACATTAGCGGATCAGAACGAAGAAGGTGCAAACCTCCTAGCGCTTCAAACAAGACAGCAGTTGGGTATTCAGTCCCTATCACTTGCTGCTCAGGCGCAACAGGCGGTCTTAAACTTATTCTAATCAGACCCATTACTATAAAAATGAATTTTACCCTTATCTTATTTAAGGGAGCAAATATAAAGGAGAAATCTTATGGGATTAATTATTGATCTAAAAGCAAATGAAAAAGTAATTGTTGGAGATGCTGTAATCTCTGCAGGCGACAGCCGCACAAAAATCAGCATTCAAGGAAGCGCACCAATCATTCGTGAGAAAGACGTAATGACAGTCGAGCGTGCAGATACAGCTTGTAAAAAACTATATCTTCTTGTCCAACTTATGTATTTAGAAAAAGAACCAGATCCATATTTTGATGACTATTTTGCCCTTGTGAACGAAATCCAAGAGGCAGCCCCATCAACAACTCTGTTCTTTTTAAATATAAGTGAAAAGATTTTAGAAGGAAATCTTTACAAAGCTTTAAAAGAAGCCAAGAAACTGGTGGATTTTGAAACGGCGTTAATCTCTCATGAAATGGGATTATTAACACCTTCAACAACAGCGCCCGTAGAACAGCGCGCTTAAATCTGGATCGTCTGAATAATAGATGAAAATATAAAGTGAAGAACTTCACTTAATTTTAAAAACAAGACACGAAGTCTATTAAAAAAAATTAGCCCTGCCCTCTTATTTTAGAAGGCGGGGCTATTTTCATAAAATTGGCATTGTGTTTGCATATACACTTAATACGAGACTAAAAATAACATTTTGCAAAAAAGGAAATAAGGAGGTAGGCACATGATACAAATCAATAGATATCCCGCGGATAGACTACTTTCTAAGGCTTTCCCGCTCTATAAAAATGCAAAAAATCGTTGCTACTTCTGTCATATAGAGTGGCAAATCACAACGCTTGATAAGCGAAAAGAGATTTGCAATTTGGAAGAGATTAGCAGTTTGCAAAAACTAAAATCAAACTTGAATATTTTAGAAGGCCAGATTTTCATTTTGCATGACTATGACATCATTGGAATTATTAAAGCTGCCCCTGCAAAAGATATTTATGCTGCCTTTGATGCTGTTTTAAAAGATTTGAGCATATCAAAAGATCATTTAAAGCTTAACCTTATTGACCTTGGCACCCATTTTAATCAGGCTGAAGTTATCATTGATAATAAGGCTTATAGTTTAGAAAATTTTGAGCTTGATCAGCAAATGATACAAAAGAAAGTTTTAAAAGAAAAACTTAAACAAGCCCAAAAAGAGCATATTTTAAAATTCGACCCTCAATTGATTGAAACCATTTCCGAGCGCCGTGAAAAACAAAAAAAATCTGTTCTTCTGGTTGAAGATGATGCGTTTTCAAGAAAGTTGGTTAAAAACGTCATTGGAAAAGAATATCGCTTGATTGAAGCTGAAAATACTTATGAAGCTTTAATTGCCTATGTTTTAAATGCCCCTGATATCGTCTTTCTAGATATCAATTTACCTGATGATACAGGCATCAATATCATTCATAAAATCAAAGAATATGATCCTGATGCCTTCATCGTCATGTTAAGTGGCAATGCTTATCGATCAAACATTACACAAGCCCTAACCAAAGGTGCAAAAGGATTTATTGGAAAACCCTTCAATAAAAAAAGCCTTCTGGACGCTCTAAATCTTAGCCCTCACATTCGTGAAAAAGAGCTCCAAATACACTAACCTATAACAACACGATAACAATCCTACATATCTATCACGAAAGCCGCCCTCAACCAGCGGCTTTTTCTCTTTTTATATATTTACTTAAACATAAAATTGGCTGATTATAGGTGTCATGGAAAAAGCAAATTCAGCACAACACGCTTATATTAGACGGAAAAAGGTTCTTGCCTATATCATAAGACAAGTGAACGATACCCCTGAAGTCTTAGTTTTTGAGGAAAAGATTTGCCTTCATCTGAGCCCTCAAGTGCCTGCTGGCACGGTTGAAAATGGTGAGCCCTTTGACAAGGCTGTCATAAGAGAAGTGTTTGAAGAAACTGGCATTCAGCTAAAACAAGAGGGGCTATATCTGGGCACCTATGATTATATCCGCAAAGATGTTCCCCATCTGCATGAGCGTCATGTCTATGCCTTTTTTAAAAATGACCTGCCCGATGAGTGGCAGCACATAGTTTCTGGTAATGGCGAAGATAAGGGTCTCTTATTCGATTATTTCTGGATGCCTGTTGATCAAGCAAGAGAAAAGTTATTTGCCCAAATGGGTGCTTTATTGGACCATCCCGCCCTCTTGTCAAAGATCGCTTAAAATAAATAAAAGCCCCTCAGAATGAAGGGCTATTAGGTTTATAGGAGAGCTTTCTTTATAGAATTTTATTGGTTGGGTTGTTGGGACAAATTAATGCATTGATCGTCTTTGGCGAAGGAAAGAACAAACCTCCTCATAGCCAACAAGAATACTTGATAAATAT
>PBIV01000019.1 GCA_002720935.1 Rickettsiales bacterium
TAAAGCCTTTTTAACAAAGGTTGCATCGGGTGTTGTTGCGGCTGCAATGGCGATATTACTATTCTTTTTATTCAGTGGGATTGGATTTTATGGCGAGGCAATAACGTATTTTGTTGTTTTTTATGTTGTTTTCTTAATTGGACTTTTCTTTTCCATTACCAATGAAATTGTAAGTTTGATCGCGGTAAATGTCGTCGCATTGATCGTTACGCTTGTTTTGGTGTCAAATAGCATTGATCATAGAAAACACTATATTGAAAATGGGTTTTTGCTTGAGGCTTATATTGATGACTATCCGAGTTATTTAGATGTGTTAAAGCATAGTTTTGGTCTTGGCAGTGATGTCTCGGCTTTTGCTAATGATTGTTTGGGGACTAAAGATGAGCCAGTTCCGAAAAATAAAATGCCTGAAACGTGCCTTGGCCTTAAAAAAATCCAAGAGAATTATGGTGTTGATTTGATTGATATGATTATTACATATCATGGAAAAATGAAAAGAACAGCCAGAGCAATCGAAGAAGGTACCGTTGATAGATTAAGATATCCAGCCTGTATTAATAGAAAATCATGTGGCTATGTGCCTTTACCGCCCTCAAATTTATCTGAAAGACAGATTGAGAGTAGCAAAGATCCAGAAATTACAATTTTAAGAGATGGTTTTTGGGATTTAATCGATAGACGTGAAATCACACCAAGGGTTTGTGCAAATATGTATTTATGCAACACGCTTGTTGATAGAGGTATGTTAAATAATGCAGACTTCAAAGCGATGCAAAGACGACAAAACCCTAGTTTCGAAGAGAATATAGAGAAAAACGAAATTCAGTTTAATCAAATTAGATAGTTCTTCCCCATGAAAAAATTTTATAAATCTGTAGCTGTTTCACAAAATGAAGCTGGGCAGTATCAAATCCTATTAGATAATAGACCGCTTAAAACGCCTTTAAAAAAGGACTTACATTTATCAAGTCAAGAAATCGCCAATCTGATCGCAAAAGAGTGGGATCAGGATGTTGAAGAGATAGATGTTCAATCAATGCGCTTTATGTCTTTGGTTGCGACATATATTGATAAAATTACAGGTAATGAAGAGTTTGTAAAAGATCAGGTTTTGGCATTTATTGATAGTGACTCAATTCTATTTTTTTCTGATGAAGAAAAGCTACGTGTTAAACAAGAAACCAGTTGGGCACCCATTTTAAAGGCTTTTAAAGATGAGACCGGACTTTCTTATGAGATTGTAACGGACCTTTCAATTCCAAGCCAAGATAAGGAAATACATGCGTTTTGGAAATCTTATTTGAGCGATAATTCAGGCGAAGTCCTTAATGCATTTCAATATGGCACATCTCTTATCCATTCGCCCTTACTGATTTGGGCTTATAGGCATAATCATATTTCTTTAGAAGAGCTTTATGAATTTGCGTTATTAGAAGAGCTGCACCAAGTTGAGCTTTGGGGCGAAGACCATGAAGCCAAAAAGCGCAGGCAAGGGATTAAACAAGATTTAGAAGCTTTATGTGCTTATATTGATCTTTGCTAATCTATTATTTTAAGTCTTATTGTCCGGCTAAGACTAACAATGTTGCCCCACACGCCATGACAAGACCAGCAACAGGGCTTGCATCATCTTTTTGTTTTGTAACCCAATAATAAATCATAAACCAAACAGGGCATAGAGATGTTATCGCAACAGGATAAGCAGCGTTTGGTGCTAAGATAAAGGCCAGTGAAATCAAAATCCAAGAAACTGTGTGAAAGAAAGCAACACCAAATGTACTAATCATAAAGGTACGATTAACATCGACTTTCTCTGTTTCTTTATAAAAGCGGCTTTTAATTAACGGGTAAATCATAAGACACATCATGAAATTACTTACAAAAACAAAGCACAGAGATATTGCAATTGCATTTTGCCCTGTTTCCAAAATTAATTTCGAGGCGATAACCAGCACTGAATATAAAAGGGCGATAGGAATAACAGCCTTTAAGGCCTCCCAGCCAATATCGTTTTTACGGATATGTTGTATAGAAGCAAATAAAACTAAGAACGATAAAACAACGAGAAATGAATTGATCCAATTATCTTTAAAAAACTCTAATTGGCTTTGATCAATAATCAGCCAAGCAATAAAAGTTAGGAAAATAACCAGAGGTTGATGAAGGTTAGCGACGCGGCCATTTTTCTTGGCGGCCAGATTATATTGAACTGTCATGCAAACAACACTAATCGCGGCCGTTAAAAAACAAACCAGATAAAAGGTTACATCTTGAGGGAACTCCATAAAGGGTATAAAAGGCACCAATAATCCTGTTGAGAAAAGGGATCTATAATTATTAAGAATAATGCCTGAATATTTATGCTTTTGATTAATCTGAATCTGAACAATCAAGGCCCAGCTTGCAAAAATTGATAATAAAACCCACAACATATTTCTTTCCCCTATAAAACTTTATAAGTCAATCTAACAAACTGAAGTTGATAAGGAATTAATATAATTGACATAATAAATAAATTTTAGTATTATCCGTGTTCAGATTTTAACAAACAATACTTTAGGATGATATGTAATGGAATTGACCGCAGATAACGTAAAAAAGATTAATGATTTTATGTTCTTTGACCATGATGACACTATTTCAGCAGAGCTGGGACTTGTTATGGGCTGTAAATCAATTTCACCTTACGTGGCTGATGAAGCTTTAAAACTCTATCAAGCAGGACGTATTAAAAAGATCGCAATTTCTGGCGGAAATAGATGTTTTGACCCAATTACTATTGGTAAATCTTTTACAGACCCATTGGTCGTTCAAAAACCATGGGATAAAGAAGCCGATGTTATTGAACGATATCTTTTAGAAAATGGTGTTAAACCAGAAGATATTGTGAATATTGATCGCAAGGCGAAACATACAGGTCACAATATTGAGTTTTCTTTGGAGACGATTAAACAGTTTAAATCAACATTATTGATTGCACCTGCCTATAATCAGCGCCGTGCTTTAGGAACTTTTAGAAAATGGCTTCCCGATATTGCTCATGTAGTCTCGGCAATCGCGGTTTACCCGATGGGGTTAAATAAAGGCAATTGGGCACAAGCAAAGGGCTATGATAAGCTCGTTGTTGGCGAGTATTTGAAGGTTGATCCAAAAAATGATGATCTTAAAACCTCATATATTCTACAAGGCTTGGCAGTGCATGCAGATCCATCTATTGAAGCAATGAGGCTTAAACAAGCCGGTGCTTCTTCTAAGAGCCAGCCAGCTTCCCCACAAAAATTAAAGTTTTAATTAGTATAAGGTTTTAAAAGCTCTTTGATCTCTTCGGGGATTGGGGCAGATTGTCTTTTTTGAGTATCAAAATTGACCGTCACACCGTAAGAGGTGGCGTGGCAGACATCATCAACAAAGATTGCACTGTAGAGTTCTAAAGAGCTATTGCCGATTTTACCCAAAGTAACCCCGATATCCATTTGCTGGCCTAGTTTTAATTCTTTTAAAAAGCTAATATTTAGCTGAACAATTGCAGTATTGTAAAGATCCATATATTGAGATTTCATCGCACTTAACAAGTCAACGCGCGCTGATTCAAAATAAGTAGAATAAGCAGCATTATTGGCATGCCCAACAGGATCCAAATCGCCGTAACGCACGCTATCCTTAGCCCAAAATTTATAAAATTCTTTTTGGGATAAAATCTCTTTATCAATCATTTTTTAAAAAACTCGTTTTTGAAATTTAAGCAGGGCTTAACATCATCAAGGCTTGGCGTCCGTCAAATTTTGGCTTTGAATCCGCTTTAGCGATTTCTTTCGTGTCTTCTAAAACACGCTCCATAACGGCTAAACCGATTTCTTTGTGAGCCATTTCGCGGCCTCTAAATCGCATAGAAACTTTAACCTTGTTGCTCTTTTCAATGAACTCAACAATTTTTCTAAGCTTAACTTGATAATCATGCTCTTCAATACCTGGGCGGAGCTTGATTTCTTTTAACTCAACCTTGGTTTGCTTTTTCTTTGCTTCTTGAGCACGCTTTTGTTGTTCATATTTATACTTCCCGTAATCGAGAATTTTACAAACAGGAGGATTAGCATTTGGAGAAACCTCAACAAGATCTAAACCTGCGTTACGCGCCATCTCAACCGCTTGGGCAGGGCTAATAACACCGACCATTTCACCATTTTCATCAACAACTCTTACTTTGTCGGCCTTAATTTGTTCGTTCGTTCTTGTTTCATCATCATTATTTCCGCGTGAGCGATAAGGTGGTTTCACTGTTTAATTTTCTCCTTAATAGTGTTTTTAAAATTATGTACAGGTTATAAAATCATTATCATAATAAGAAATTTATGAGCTTTTTCAAGCTTATTCACACTAAATATATACATTTAAGCAATTAATAAAAGATTACTATTTTTTATAAAATACTTACCATATATGAAATTAATGCTTGTCATGCATACTCATTTAAGTGTAAGACACCTATACTTTTAAAAAAGTTCAAAAATTTTTGTAAGGAGTTTTTCATGGAATTTCTAAGTCGCGCTTTAATCAAGCCAGAGAAGTTAATTTCAATTAAGCCAGAAGACACGGTTGAGCAGGCCGTTAGCATGATCAGAGAACATGGCATTCGCATGCTTCCTGTGCTGGAAGATGGCAAGATGGTTGGTATTTTCTCACTTAAATCAATTATCCGTGAGGTTATCCCAAAAGGCTTAACTGCGGCTGAGAATGAGTCTGGTTTGCCTGATTTATCTTATATTGATGGTATTGTAGATACGCTATCTGAAAAGCTTCTTGATATTGAAAAGCTTCATGTGCGCGATATTATGCGTACCGAATTTGTAAAAATCGTTGAGGATGCATCGGCAACTCACGTATTAAGACAGATTTACAATCATGGAAGCCCGCTTCCTGTTTTTACAAAAACAGGCGAGTTTATGGGGCTTATTACAGAGCAATCAATGATTAAATATCTTCACTTGAGCTATTGGAGTGAAGAGGCAAAAGAACAATAAGAAGAAAAATAAGATAATTAAGAAAGGAGCCTAATCATGCACGGTGCAGGACATGGCGAATTCGTTCAACACATAATTTTTGGGCTTGATCCTTTGATCGTTTCAACGGCGATTTTAATCTTTGCCTATTTCTTTATCGTTACAGAAAAAATCAACCGTGCGGTTATCGCCTTAATTGGTGCTGGCTTGATGGTATTTTTTGGTGTTTTAAACCAAGCAATGGCGGTCAAAGGGATTGATTTTAATACAATCTTCCTCTTAACGGGGATGATGGCAATCGTTGGGATTACCAAAAATTCTGGGGTGTTCCAATATGTTGCGATTAAATCAGCCAAGGCGGTGCGCGCCAATCCAAGGATGTTGATGATCTCTTTGGCAATCATCACGGCTGTTTTCTCGGCTCTTTTGGATAATGTGACCACGGTCATGTTAATTGTACCCATCACGTTATTATTAACAGAACAGCTTAAAATTAAGGCTTATCCGTTTTTATTCTCGCAAATTTTTGCCTCAAATATTGGTGGTATGGCAACATTAATTGGGGATCCGCCAAACATTCTTATTGGGTCTGCTGTTGGTTTATCTTTCATGGACTTTGTCTATAATGTTGGTTTGGCATCATTGATTATCTTTATCGTGATGACAGTCTTGTTTGACTGGCTTTGGGGCCGAAAAATGGAGGCAACGTTGCGCGATAGAGCTAGAATCTTGAGCTTTAATGAGAATAAAGCAATCACAGATGTGCCCCTCCTTTATAAATCATTATTTACTCTTGTTCTTGTGTTGGCGGGCTTTATTTTCGGGCATGGTCATGGTTTAGAGCCAGGTACAGTTGCCTTGACGGGGGCGGCCTTCTTGATGTTCTTAGATGGGTTTGGATTAAATGCTGAAAAACAAACAAAGAAAGTGCATTCAGCCTTAAACACGGTTGAGTGGGAAACAATTTTCTTCTTCATCGGTTTATTCATTCTTGTTTACGGGGTTGAGGTCTCTGGGCTTTTAAACTTAATTGCCGAGGAAATGATTGTCTTTACGCAAGGTGATAAGCAATTAACTGGAATGCTTATTTTATGGTCATCAGCCGTGATTTCAGCCATTGTTGATAATATTCCGTTTGTGGCAACAATGATCCCAATGATTAAGGCTATGGCGCCTGCGATGGGTGGTGAGGCTGGTTTGATGCCATTATGGTGGTGTCTATCACTAGGGGCTTGTCTTGGTGGTAACGGTAGCCTTATAGGTGCGAGTGCCAATGTTATGGTCGCTGGTATGGCTGAACGTGCGGGGCAAAGAATTGCCTTTATGACATTTATGAAGTTAGCGTTCCCAATGATGCTTCTTACTATTGTAATTGCCTCTGTTTATGCTTGGTATATGTTTCTTGTATAAATAAAGATCAAAAATATTAACTTTTCTTTTAAAGGCTTGTTTTATCATCAAAACAGGCCTTTAATATATTTAGAAGGTCAAGGAATTTAAAGGAAAGCTCTTTCATGGATAGTCAAAACGACACCCCAAATACGAAGCCAGAAGATCAGGCGCAAGAGGCACAAAGCCCTGCGCAAGGTCAACCTGTGTTTGAGGATGGCTCAACCTCAATTTTTGGCTCTGATCAAGGGCAAGTAGAGCCACAGCAAGCGGCACCACAACAAGTTGCACCGCAGCCACCTGTATCTCAAAGCGAACCCGTCAAAGACAAAAAGCTAGAAGTGAAAAAAGAAATCCCCGCTGATTTATCCTCTGAGGCGCTTGGTTTTCGTGTTTCGGATGAAAAATTAGAGCATTTAATCAAAAGCTATTGTAAAGATTTAACGGGTAAAGCAAGGGCGGGGAAAACCCCGAACATTGTGGGACGATCGGATGAGGTTGATCAATTAACAACCATTCTTCTTCAAAAAGGACGCTCAAACGCGTGTCTACTTGGGGGGGCTGGTGTTGGTAAAACAGCTGTTTTCTTGGCTTTGGCAAATCATATCGTTCAAGATGAAGATAAAATCCCAGAATATTTTATTGGAGCGCGCGTTTTAGAGATTGAATTCTCACTTGTCAGTGCGGGCTGTACAGATAAGGGCGAGTTTTTAGGGCGCTTATTACCGCTTATTGAGGGCGCATCGGAGCGTAATGAGACGGGCTATTTCCCACCAATTATTTTTTGTGTCGATGAAATTCATAGCTGTTTCATGTCCAGTATGTCAGCGGAAGGATCGAATAATGCAGCCGCTGGTGTTGGGGATATTATGAAGCCGTATCTTACAACGGGGAATATGCGTATTGTTGGGGCGACAACATTGGATGAATTTAATCTCTATATTAAACCCGATCCCGCAATGGAACGACGTTTCCAAAAAGTTTTCTTAGCCGAGCCGAATAAGGAAGAAACGCTCATTGTTCTAAAAGGAATTTTACCAAGCTATCAGAAGCATTTTGGCATTGATGTGCCCGAAGAAGCATTAAAACGTATTATCGATCTAACGGTTGAGTTTCTTAGAAACCGTAACAACCCCGATAAATCGATCATGGTTTTGGATGGGGCATGCGCACGTTCAGTTAAGGCCAATTCGGCTAAGATTACCATGGATGCAATTGCCGAGACCATTGCGGCTGAAACAGGCTTAGATGCCAAGGCTTTCTTATAAAATCATTTTTCTTTTAGTTTTTACACTATAGCACGTAAAAAAGTGCATTATTATTTGACATTCATTATTCTTTTATGGTAAATAATCTCTTAAGAAGATTTTATTAGAGGAGCGTATTATGAATCTCAAAAAAATGATTACAGGCCAAGTAAAGCCACACCATGAAGGATTATCAACAATTATGGGGGATTTTAATCCTGGTAATGTGTGCCGTGTTGTCGGTTTCGCCTCAACATGTTGGAATGATGCTTCTGACGTGAAATCCTTCCTTCCAAATGGCGAAAAAGGTTTCTTTACTTCTGTGAAAGATAGATTTAACAAGTCAAAAACCCGCGGTGAAGTTTTAGAAAAAGTAAGAGCAGAGCTTTCTAAAATTATTGCGGCTGTTCCATCAAAAACGCCATCAATGCAAGGCTATTCAGTTGAGTCACGCGTAACAGACGCCGTTATGGATGATGAGATGGTTGCGTTTAAAATGACATTGGATGTTAATATGGATTATGTTCGCACAGGTAAGGATAACGAGCTTGTAAAAGATGAAAAAACATTCCGCGAAGAAGCTAAAGAATACTGGGGTGTTGAATTACCAGAAACGATCGCTGAACACTTTTATTTCCTCGCTCCTAAGGGCAAGATGAGAGCCGTTATTCAAGCGATGCACGCAATGGCATCACAAGAGTTTGCAAATGAAAAATTTGTAACGGTCGAGCCTTTAAATGTTCACGAAGTTGTTGCTCTTCAAACTGTTTCAGAAGAAAAGAAAAGCAATCTTGGTGTTGCACCAATTGAAACAACTTGGTTTGATATGGATAATTTCTTCTTTATGACGATTGATCGTGAAGTATACAATCGCCTTATTACAAGCTTTAATGCTGATGTTGTTGGCGAAGACCCTGATTTAGAAAAGAAAATGAATGCTGTTATTGGCAAATTAAAAGATCCAAAAGGAAATGCTAAGGGCGGTATTAAGTGGCCTAAAGTGGTTTAAATTTCCTTTGCACTGAAATAAGAATATTGTTATTGTTCATACCCATACGGTTCAGTTTCGTATGGGTATTTGTTTTTAATAACTCTGTGTTTAAAGGATTGCAGAACATTGATATTAACAGGACCCAAAATTAGGGAAGAGTATCAAAAGGGTACAATTACAATTGATCCATATGATCCTTCAATGATTAATCCAAACAGCCTTGATTATAGATTGGGGCCTGATCTTAAAAAATTCACACATCATGATGGTAATAAAGCGCACTTTAAGGATATTCCTTTTGGCCCAGAAGGCGTTGTTTTGGAGCCTCATGAAATGTATCTCGGCCATACGTTAGAAGTGATCGGCAGTAAAGAACATGCAATGTCGCTTATTGGGCGCGCCTCAATGGGCTATTTGGGGCTGTTCTTGCAAGTCTCTGCTGATTTAGGGCATACAACATCTTCTCACCAATGGACATTAGAAATTGTGGCAACAAAGCCAATTCGTCTTTATCCAAACATGAAAATTGGACAAGTTTCATTTTGGAAGAATTTTGGCGAGTTAGAAGTAACCCCACAAACATACGCAAAATTAAGTGGCGCTCAAGAGAGCCGCGCAACGGATTAAAAAAGGGAAAAGACTAAAAATGATTTTAACGGGTAAAGAGATTGCAAGGCAGGTTGAAGAAGGGCGCATTATTATTGAGCCTTTTGATGCAAGCACAGTAACAACAAATTCATATGACATTCATTTAAGCGATACAGTCTTGGTTTATGAGGATGAAATCCTTGATCCAAAGGTTAAACCAAAAACAAAAGAGATTAAAATCCCTGAAGAAGGCATGATTTTAAATCAGCATGACTTTGTTTTGGGTGCCTCTCATGAGCGTGTGGGCAGTAACTTCTTTGCCCCGATGCTACATGCAAAATCGGGCACAGCAAGACAAGGGCTCTTTGTTCACGTGACTTCTGATCTGGTTAATATCGGCTCGATCGGTCAGTTAACATTACAGCTTTATGCGACCTTGCCAGTAAAAATCTATCCTGGTATGCGTATTGCACAAGTAACATTCTGGGTTCCAGAAGGCGAGATTGAGCTTTATGAGGGGAAATATCAGAATGCAAAAGGGCCTGGTTTTTCCAAAAATTATGAAGAATTTAACGACTAATGCGTTAAAATCAATAGTGGTTGATTTGTAGAGTGCCATCAGCTAATCTTTGATTACAAACCTATTTGG
This sequence comes from Rickettsiales bacterium, assembly GCA_002720935.1. Lineage (GTDB taxonomy): Bacteria > Pseudomonadota > Alphaproteobacteria > Micavibrionales. Next base: position 9,862 of record PBIV01000019.1, read on the forward strand.
GCAATCTGCCTATTATGGCTTTTCGGGAGGAACAACGGATGAGCTTATTTAAGAAAATTTTATATGTTGCAAGCAATATTAACGAAGATCAAGATCATCCTCTTGATGAAGCGTTGAGTGTTGCACAAAAAAATGATGCAACATTATCAATCCTTGTTTTAAAGCCAAACTTATCGCGCTCTGTTTCTGTGAATGATAGTTTTGAAGAAGCCGCAAAAGAGCGAATTCATGCCTCTTTAGAAAAAGATGCGCTAAGCCTAGGGATTGATATTTCCGATATGCGCGATAAAATTGAAATTATTTTTGAAGATAAAAAGCCCTTTGTTATTGAGATTGTAAAACGCATCATGCGCGATGGCTATGATTTGGTTATTAAGGAAGCAGAAGATTTTGATAAGGCTGCTTCATTTTTTACATTTCAGTCAAATGATATCAACTTACTTCGTAAAAGTCCTGTTCCTGTTTGGATGTCACACCGAACAAAAGTTATTAATTCAGAGCCTTTAATCACGGTCGCAATCCACCCAGAAGAAGAAAACCCAGAAGCAGAAGCGTTAAACAAAAAGCTTTTAAACCATGCGGATAAAATCGCAAATATGATGGGTGCGAAGTTAAAAATTATTACATGTTGGTCATTGCAGTATGAAGATCATCTTCGTCATGCGCCGTTTGTAAAGGTGCCAGAAGAAGAGATTGATGCAACGGTTGATCAAGAAAGACAAAGAAGTCTTAGCGAAGTGAACCGTATGATCCAAGAAAGTAATATGAGTTGTGAATATGAGATTGTTCATGAAAAGGGACGTCCTCAAAAAATTATTCCAGCATTCATTAAGGATAATAAAGTTACTTTGATGGTTATGGGGACGGTATCCCGTACAGGTATCCCAGGATTTATCATGGGCAACACGGCCGAAGATATTATTCATCAGATTGATATCTCTATGTTAGCCATTAAGCCAGATGGCTTTAAATCTCCAGTCGAAGTTTAATTATTCTAACGCTTCCTTTCGTTAAGATGCGGTGCTAAACTTTACCCCGACGATAAAATCGTTTTTTTAAAAGGGAAGGGTTAGTATTTGGATACGTTTTTTCAATTTATTCAACAATCAAGTTTTTATGAATTTGCAACCCTGCTTGCTTTAGCCTCGGTTGCGGGCCTTTTCGCCCATTTTTTTAGGCAACCTTTATTAATCGCCTTTATTTTGATTGGTGTTTTGGCAGGGCCTTCTGCTTTTGATTTTATGCATTCAAGTAAAGAATTAGAGCTCCTCTCCAAGTTAGGGATTTCTGTTCTTCTCTTTATTGTCGGCTTAAAGCTTGATTTAAAATTGATTAAATCACTTGGTCTAACGGCACTTTTTACTGGTGTACTACAAATGCTGGGCACATTTGGCGCTGCCTATTTTTTAAGCACAGCTCTCGGGATTGGGGAAAAATCAGCCTTCTTCATCGGGATTGCGACGGCTTTTTCAAGCACGATTATCATTGTTAAAATCCTCTCTGATAAAAAAGAAATTGATTCCATGCATGGTAAAATCGCGCTTGGTGTTTTAATCGTGCAAGATTTCGCGGTGGTCTTTGCCATGATGGTTCTAAGTACGATTGCGTCAATTCAGCAAACATTAGATATAGAAAATATGGCATCGCTTGCCATCTTTTTTGATGAGTTTATAGCGATGGGAATTAATGCAGGGATATTGGTTGCGATCATCGCTGTTTTTATGCGCTTTGCGGCTTTGAAATTGGTTTCTAAGATGGCAAGCTCAGCCGAGCTTTTATTATGTTTTGCCCTTGCTTGGGCGTTCTTGCTCTCTGCTATTTGTGATTATATCGGACTTAGTAAAGAGCTGGGCGGGCTTATGGCAGGGATCTCTTTGGCATCAACCCCATATCGTGAGGCGATTGTCTCAAAACTGGCCTCTATTCGTGATTTCTTGCTTTTATTCTTCTTTATAACACTGGGCGCTAGTCTTGATTTCAGTGTGGTTGGTGGACAAAATGAGCTAATTATCGCAGTTATTTTGGCAGTGTTCGTCTTGGTGTTTAAACCTTTAATCGTCTTTTTATTGGCAATGATCCAAGGCTATAAACCTAGAACGGCCTTTCTATCAGGGGTGTCTTTGGGACAGGTATCAGAGTTCTCATTTATTTTCCTTGCCATGGCAGTTTCTTTAAAACTAGCAGAGCCACAAATTTTAGGCATGGTCACTCTTGTTGGAATGATTACGATTGCGGTATCTACTTACGGTATGTCGATGTCAAATCAGCTTTATAATGTCTTTGAGCCGTTCTTGGTTCGGTTTGATAAAAAAGCGGATTTAGAAGAAGAGGGCTATGTCCAAGATCATAAGCGCAAATCCTATGATATCATTTTATTTGGAATGGGGCGCTATGGTAAGGAAATGGTCGAGCGGTTTAAAGGGGCTAAGAAAAAACTACTCATTGTCGACTTTAACCCTGAGGTGGTTAAAGAATATCGAGCTGATGGCTATGATATAATTTATGGTGATGCTTCGGATCCTGATTTTTATCACTTTTTGCCTTTAAATAAAACGAAATGGGTCGTATCGGCGATGCCACCCCATAATCGCACGCTGTCCCATGATGACCCAAGAATGATCATGTTAAAAGCCTTAAAGACAAGTAAGTTTAAAGGCAAAATTGCGTTGGCGTCTCATTCAGAAATTGGCCAAGAGCGTTTTGAAGAAGAGGGCGTTCATGTTATATTTAAGCCGTTCAAAGATGCTGCCGAGCGTGCTGTTGAGAAATTATTAGAAATAAATAACGATAAAAAATAAGGAGTGACAGATTATGACTGTTCATATCTATGGGATTAAAAACTGTAATAGTATGAAAAAGGCAATGAATTGGCTTGATGAAAAGGGGATTGAGTATAAGTTTCACGACTATAAAAAAGAAGAAGTTGATGACATTTTAATTCAAAAAGCTTTAGAGCAATTTGGTCATGATGTTGTGGTTAATAAAAAGGGCACAACATGGCGCAAACTTGATGATGATACAAAGGCAAAGATTTCCAATGAAAAAGCTTTAGAGCTTATCAAAGAGAACGCAAGCCTTGCAAAACGCCCCATGCTTATCAATGACGGCGATATTCATATCGGCTTTAGTGAAGAAGAATATGAAGAGATATTTAAATAATATCTTCCGTCAGCTTTTTTCCTTTTTGACGCTAAAGTAGAAAAGTATTCCTACTTGGATCAACATTATAAAGGTTATTAAAATATGGATTTTAAAGAAAATATTTGAGAACGCTTTATCGCTCGCTCCCTTAATAGTTTTGAATTCTTCTGTTTTTGGCGTATAGCTATATTTTTCGCCATTTGCAGGTGTAAACATGACGCCTGGTGAGTCGTAAATAATTATATATGTTTGTTTGCCCTTCTCAAGTGAGCTTCCTTTTTCCAAGCCCAAGCTCCACAACCATATTTGGGTACAGTCCAAGCCTTTCCCATTTTGAATATAGCTTTCTATGCAATTTAATTCACTTTGATTGGGTAGACGGTCAAACTTTTTTTGAAAAGTTTCGATTTGCTCGGACTTTTTGATCAGCATTTTATAATATGCACCATCATTGATGAGTATCTGAAAGTCTCTATTTTTTAGATTTTTGTACGGATATTCAAAGATAAAGATAATAGTAGCAATCAGCCAAATAAAGGCTAATGCTCTTAATGTAATATCTTTTTTTAATTTCATTATATTAAAACAAGCTCTTCTTGTGCCCAAAGTTTATAGCCGCCATCTAAATTATATAACTCATATTTTTTGTTATCATTTTCAGCGACAAAATCACAGGCTTTGGCACTACGCCCGCCAACAGCACATTGAAAGATAATTTTTGTGTTTTCTGGATAGCTTACTTTATCCCACGTATTTGCAAAATCACTAAGCGGCATAAAGGCAGCATAAGGGATATGGCCTTGCTCAAACTCATCCATTTCGCGTACATCAATTAAAATCGCGCCATCTTCTTCGATTAATTTTTTGGCTTCCTGTGGGGTGATATTTTGAAAAGTCATTTTATACCTCATATAAATTATTTTTATTTGTAAATGAGCATAGTTGATTTTTAAGAATAAACAAGCTAGATATAGGTATCTTTTGATGGATAGAGAGGTGGCCGAGTGGTTTAAGGCGCACGCCTGGAACGCGTGTTGGGTGCAAGCTCTCGAGGGTTCGAATCCCTTCCTCTCTGCCATTAAATTAAGTCGCCATTCATGGTGGCCTTAATTCAATAATGATGATAAGCATTCGAACATAGGCTCAATGATAAGTGAGCTACAGCGAATGAAGATGCGAGGAGTGTTAGTGAGACAATCCCTCCCTCTCTGAGGTTTGGCCAAGCTGACAGCCTTTGTACGATCTGTAGTTCCTTTAAGACGCTTAAGTCTTATTTCTTTTTAAGTAAATACTCGGCTAGTTTTTTGTAAAGATCAAAACTACGGACAGGTTTTGATAAATAATCATCCATTCCGACATCAAAACATTTTTTCTTTTCTTCTGCTAATGCGTTTGCGGTCATAGCAATGATCAGGGTTCTGTTGTGAATGATGTTCTCTTTTTCTTTTTTTCTAATCTCTTTAGTGGCCTCAAACCCGTCCATAACAGGCATCATGCAATCCATAAGAACAACATCATATTTATCTTGGTTCTTAACAAGCATATCAACGCCTTCTTTACCATTTTCAGCGGTATCAATTTTACAGCCCATAGATTCGAGCATTGCGATCGCAACCATTTGATTGAGCGCTTCATTTTCAATGAGAAGTATATGTGGCTCTAGATCTTTTAATGGTGTGTAATCGATCTCTTCTTCTGTCGTCTCGATAATGTCATCTGTTTGGACGAGAGGTAAGGCTATTTCCAAAGAAAAGGTCGTTCCCTTACCGACAACACTTGTAACAGATATTTCTCCATTCATGAGCTTAGCTAATTTTTTGCTTATTGCTAATCCGAGACCTGTTCCGCCAAACTCTTTTGTGGTTGTGGAGTCTGCCTGTCTAAACTTTTCAAAGATGCTATCTAATTTGTCCTCAGGAACTCCGATCCCCGTATCTTCAACACTTATTTTCAGGTTTACAGTGTTATTTGTTGTTCCTAAAGAAGATAGTTTTATTTTTACAAAGCCTTTATTTGTAAACTTAATAGCATTGCCTATTAAGTTTGTTAAGACTTGTTGAAGGCGTGTACTATCAGCCATAACCCTTTGTGGTACATTTTCATCGAATTCAGTCGATAAAAGAAGTTTCTTTTCATTGGCTTTCGGAGTAAAGCTGCGAACGGTATTTTCTACAAGCTTTTTGATACTCGTCTCTTCTTCATAAATAACCATTTCACCGGCTTCAATTTTTGATAGATCGAGAATATCATTAATGAGGCTTAATAAGTTTTCTCCAGAGCTTGTAATAATGTCCATGAAGCTTTTTTGTTTGTTATTCAAGCGCGTATCTTTCATAAGGTCAGAAACACCAATAATACCGTTTAAAGGGGTTCTAATTTCATGGGACATGTTTGCGAGAAACTCTGATTTCATTTTATTAGCACTAAGAGCTTGTTCTTTTGCTTTCTCAACACCTTTTATGTAGGATATGCGCTTTTTCTCGGTTTCTTTCTCTATTGTTATATCCCTTGCAATACCAAGGATAAAGCTTTCACCAGTTAAATCTTCAAATCTAATCTTACGTGTGAAGAGAACTTTTTTCTCTCCATTTGAAAGTGTAATTTTCTCTTCGGTTTCTGAATATCCATCTTTAAGAGCTTTTTTATCAAATTTTAAAAAATTATCAGCTTCTTTTTTGGAGTATTTTTCAATTGTTGTTGTGCCAATAACCGTATCTCTGACGTCTTCTGGGTATGTATTTAAAAAAGCTTGATTGGCTTGTATTATACGGAATTCAGAATCCTTTACAAAAATAAGATCAGGAATGCTTGAGAGAACAAGATTTTGAAAATCAATACTTTCTTTAAGCTTGCTAACAGCGTATTTCTTCTCGGTGATATCCTGTATTTGAATAATGATATAGTCTTCGCCATTAAGAGATGGTATTAAGGCTGCGTTAATCGCGCCCCATATAATTTTCCCATCTTTATCTTTAAAGCGTTTTTCTTTCTGATAGAAATTGATTTCTCCGTTTATTAGGGGACTTAAATCAATGTCTTTAACATCTTCTTCAATAATTAAATCTTCAAAATGTTGGTTCAACATTTCACTATCTTCATATCCAAAAATATTGCACATGGCCTGATTAACCTCAACCCATTCGCCAGACAGCTTTATAAGCCCCATACCAATCGCTGAATACTCGATTGCGGCTCTAAATTTTCGTTCACTTGTTAAAAGTTCTTTTGTCTTTTTTCTAAGCTTTCTACTATTAACTCCTGAGATGATGGCGTAATAGACTGATAATGATATAAGAAAAGATACAAGCAGCCCAGATGCCAGAATAATAAGCGGCATTGAGTTTGTTTGACGCTCAACATAAGATTTTTTAGGTGAAATAGTCATATTCCACTTTCTATTTGAAACAGAAATATCTTCATGATGCTCATATTTTTCAATAGTATCGTTCATGCTTTGATATAAAACTTTATTTTGGTCTAAAATTTTAATGTTAAAATTATTTTTGAAATCACCTTGAATAGAGCTTTTAAAAAACATTGATACATCATAAATTCCGACAATGAAGCCTTGAAAACGATTGTTGTAATGTACTGGTGTATAAATGATGTAAGCGCGATATCCTTGTTTAAGATCTAAAGGAGGGGTAATGGTTACTTTATCTTTTTCAGAAGCATTTTCTAAAATGCGCTTGCGCTCGTCGTCATAAGCAATATTAAGTCCTATTATATCTTTATTCTCTTCAAGGGGTTCTGCCCATCGAATGTGGTATGTTTCGTCAACCCACTCCATCGTTCTAAGGAAAGGGCCATCTTTAATATAATTATAGGCATCTGTTTGCCAGTTTTTATAGCTTGTACCTTTATTAACTTCCCATCTTTTTGCCATTCTAACTTGTTGCTTAAGAGCAGCATCAATCTTTGTTTGAATTAATTCAATAATTTGCTGTGTTTCATCAACAACAAAGCTCTTCATTAATCGTTCTTGTTGTTCATTCAAGTGGTTATAAAGCACAAAGGATAATAAAATTGTGATTCCTCCCAGTAAAATAGGTAAAAGCACAGTATTTTCTTTATGTTCAACGTTCGCTTCATTTGTTTTGTTTAAATTTTTTGAAATGATCAGGATTAAGGCACCAATGAAGGCTGTAAAACCAAAGCCTATTAGTAATATATACCAGTATAATGCGCTGTGGCTTATGGCTAGGTTAGTTTTTTCAATAAAAGTAATTTGCCATTGACGGCCAGCAACATTCAGCGATTTTGAGATTTTTATAGTATTTTTAACGGTTTTAATTGGAGACGCTGGTTCTTTAAAATTTTCAGTTCTTGAATCATATAAGAATTGTTGATCTGCACTTGCATTTATATCAATAACTTGAAAATCAAAACCAACTTTATTTGCATCTTCCATAAGGTTTTTAAATAATTTAGGCAATACAAAAACACCAGCGGCGTATCCGACTAAATCATTAGAGACATCGAAAATAGGATGATAAATAATCATCCCATAGTCATTTTCGGCTTGCACAATGGTTATTCTTTGAGTTGCGATCGGTTGGTCTTTTTGCTTCGCCTCATCAAGAACTTTTATACGGGCATTATTGGTCACTTTATCTGGACCATATGTATCATATCCATGTGCACGTTTATTACTATGATATGGTGTAACATAAGTGACAGGGAAATATAGGTCTCTTTTCGCAGCGGGTTCAATTCTGCTTTTTTGAATTCGATCTTTTATTACAAAATCAGGATAGCCTTGCTTTTGAATAAAATTCTCAAATGCCGAGCGATCTTTATTCAATACCTTTTTGTTAAAGGATATGGATTTTATATTAGGATAATTTTCCAGATAATTTTTTGTGAAACGCTCAAATTTTTTCGCGGTCAAATTATCTGAAGCATTGACGATGTTATCTATATGATCAAGAGCATTAAGATATGAATCCATATCTTTTTGAAAAGTTGTAACAAGCCTGTTCGCTTCTAGGGTTAGCTTGGTTGTATTCTTGTCGTGATTAATTTTCTGTGTGGTTAAAAAAATGAGAATAGTTAATATGATTGCCAATAGGGTTGGTATAGTTACAATTAAGTTCCTAACCATTCCTTGTTTTTCATTCAATAAGAGTAATAAAATTGGCGCAAAAATTACGACACCCATTGTGTCACCAATCCACCAATGTAGAATGTTTAGGTGAATATTTTCTATTGGAATAATGCCCCATAAATATAATGATAAAGGCCCCCATATAGAATTGATTAAGCTGGCTATAACGCCGGCTATAAAGATAAACTTTAATAATTCACTATATTTTTTTGTGACGAGTTCTAGTTTTACCGTTCTTTGAACCCAATATGCGGCGACCATTGCTTGTATGGTTGCACCCAACGCAATGCTTGTCGATAGAAGAATACTCCCAACATCGAAAAAAGAGGCTCCCGCATTTAAAGATATGTGCATGTTAATAATAAAGGAACCAACCAATATTGCGGGGCTATATCGAAAGCCATATAAAAGTATTGCAATAACAGCGATACCAGAACTAATCCAAAGGGGGGAAGCGTATCCAGGGGGGATTGCCAAGAATAATGATAATTTACCAAGGCCTGCATAAAGGATAGTAAATATTAGGAAATATAGACAGTATTTAAAACTATTTCTCATTAGAAAACCAATTTCATTTGTAATTGCGGAACAGATTCAGTTACCCCATCGACACCAAATTTATTATGCCAATATTGGTACTCTATTCCAATGAATAACTTATTTTCTTTAATATTAAATGTATCGCTCGCATTCCATAAGAACCTTGGCACAATTAATTGATTGGCTTGGGAGGCGCCTTCTCTCCCTTGGAAGTCTGCAAAACCTTCAATAACAAAATTTTCTTCAAACAGATTCAGTGGCTTTTTCCATGCAAAAGTTGTTTGCCATGTAGTGTCCGGTTTTTGGGTGTTTTCATGGATATAAAAATTTAGCGTTGCAAAGGTAAATGTTGGGATATCAAGATCAAAACCAAGCCCGTATAGATATTGAGGACCAAAATTCTTTGCTTTTTCAAATGTTGTTGCTATTAGAATATCTTTTACGGGACCAAATGACAGGTCTTTATTTAAGACTCTGGACAAAGATAGCCTAGGGGATAATTCCGTATAATAAGTTGATTTATCCGTTTCAGGAAGAGTGAGATCAATAAAACCATAAAAATCCCCATATCGCCATTTATTAGCATGTTCTAATGTTGTTATTGTTCTATATTTATCACCAAGCTGATAGTCATGTCCTCTTAATAATTGAATGTTAGTTGTTTGCCATTCAATAAAATCTTCAGCCTTGAGCGATGATGGGGCTAAAATTATGACTGTTAAAATAATCAAAATATAAAAAAATTTCATGTAATCATCTCTAATGAAGGTTGTGTATCCAAGTCAATTTATCTCTATAAATTATCTCTATAAAATTAATAACTTCTTTATAATTAATAACTTCCTTAAAAGTAGAGCACCCATTTTTTTTAAATGGATGCTCTTCTTAGGTCGAAAAATAGAGGCGAGGACCTCTAGGGGTTTTTTAAGTTAGTGGCGAGGGGGGTGTTATTTTTTATTGCTATGAACATAAACACATAAAAAACACTAACTTGCAATGGATAGGTGCACGCAGCGTGCCAAAACATAAAATTGTCTGCAAAGGGAAGGCATATCAAGACATTGAAGCAAATTATTGTTTTTACAACTCTTTTATAATCATAAGGATTTCTCAATTTGATTTGCACAATGCAACGCTATTTGCAAAAAATGTGCATTTTACAAATATGGTTAGAGCGAATATTAATAGCTTTGGTTCGTGTTTCGTTTAAAACATTAGGTAAAATAGAATGGATATGATGTGGCATGTTCTTTGCCTATATATAAAAAAAGGATCATCTAAACTATAAATACAATCTTAAGTTTCATCTTCTAGAATAGAAGAACTGCTTTAACCTGTAAAATAAGGCTCTCAATTTTTGAATAATATAATACAAAATGAAAAAGATGGTTCTTTTACAGCCCTAATGCGTGGTGTTTATATTGATACAAGGCGATTTTTGTTCTTGGTCATGACAACATTTGTGATCAATTTATTCTCACTGGCAGTGCCTTTATTTACATTGCAAGTTTACGACCGTATTTTGTCTTTTCAAAGTTATGGGACGTTAAATGTTTTAGCTGTCGGTGTTATTGTTGTTGTGGTTTTAGATGTCATTTTAAAAACATGCCGTAATCATATTATTGGCTGGGCAAGCGCAACATTCGAAAATGCAGCCTATAATTTTACTCTCAATCATTTACTGAATTTACGGCATAATAAAACGAAGTCTGTGTCCCCAAGTGAGCAACTTAATCAGATTGACAATATAGCGCGCTTAAAAAGTTTTTACAGTGGTCATGCTCTTGTGAACATTATTGACCTTCCTTTTGTTTTGGTATTTCTAGGCTTTATTGCTTATTTTTCAGTAACGTTATTTTTGATTTCTGTTTTGCTCCTTACTTTTTTTGCTATATATGCTTTATTTATAGGGGTTAAAATTAAGAAAACCTTACAAAATAAGGACTTAAATGATGATGAGCGAATAAGTTTTACAACTGAGATTCTTAATAATATTCATACCGTTAAAATGTTGGGTTTGGAAAACGCTTTTCATCGTCAACATGAACATTTGCAATCTGAAAACATACTTACCTCCTATAATTTGAGCGAAGAAAATGCCCATAGTTATAATGTGGCGTCATTGTTCACACAAACCATGATGGTTGCTATGGTTTCCATTGGTGCTTTATTGGTCTTGGATGGCGACCTGACAATGGGGGTTTTAATTGCTTGTGTCTTATTATCTGGACGCGTTATGCAACCCATACAAAAAGCATTAACATTTTGGGTTTCATATCAAGAGCATAAAATTGCAAAAGACAAATTAGAAGCCCTGTTATCTTTGCCTGTAAGACAATATAACCCCATTGACGAGGATCATCTTGCAAAGGGGAAGTTACATTTGAAAGCTGTAAATTATTCCGAAATTGATGGCGGTCAACCTTTATTAAAAGATATCAATTTACGTTTAAGCCCTGGCTCGGCAATTGCCTTGGTAGGAACACCAAGTAAAGAAAAAACAACCTTTATGCATTTGATTTTAGGGTTAATCTCACCAGATGAAGGTAGTGTTCAAGTGGATAATATTGAAGCTGCAACAATACCACCTAGTGACATTGCTAAATATGTTGGTTATTTATCCGCGGACACAGAGATTTTTCAAGGCACAATCATGGATAATATTACCAGTTTTCGTCCTAATCTCGAAACTCAAGCGATTGAGATGTCTAAATATTTAGGTATTGATAAGGTGGTCTCGAAATTGGCCAATGGGTATCAAACAATNCTTTTTGATGGGCAAGCGGATCCAATTACNCCTGGAATGAAGCAACGCATTACAATTGCACGCATTTTAATCAATAGACCACGTATAGTNTTGTTTGATTTTGCCGATAGNTCACTTGATAAAGAAGGGTATAACCATGTTTTTAAATTGNTGGGACAAATAAAAGGNCAAGCCACTTTAGTGCTTGCATCAAATGATAAAAATATTATTCAGCTTGCTGATCAAGAATATAGTTTTGAAGATGGCAGTTTGTTGGCTGTTCGTAAAAAGAGGGTAAAATAAATGAGCCCTTTAAGAAAAAACGATATAGCAAACTATATTAATAGCTGTTTTTTAAATGATGAAAAACAGAGTAATTACACTCAGAGCCTAATAGATGTTTTGTCCGCTTTAGATTGGAACGGCAGTATTCGAACACTTCGAGATTCGATTCCTTACAAAACTCAAAAAGAGGCCCTAAATGAAACAGAATTCACAAATGTTCTAGCGGCATTGGGGTATAAAACAGATATCGTTCAGCTTCGGTCAAGCGATTTAGATGAAGCGGTTTTCCCGTGCTTATTTATGACAGAAGGGCTAAATAAATCAGAGCTATCTATTCTTACGCACAAGCCGGCCAATGATAAAAAAGGAAAAGCCTATATTTTTACTAAGCTATCAGACGTCAATAGCATAACGACCGATAAGACTATCGCTGTCTCAGGTAGATCATGGTTTTTGAAACTATTTTTAAGGTTTAAATCATTCTTTGCGCAAGTCTTATTGGCTAGCTTCTTCATTAATTTATTAGCTCTTATAACGCCTATTTTTATGATGAGTATCTATGATAATGTTATTGGTGACCATTCAAAAGGAACATTAAACTTCTTACTTTTTGGGGTGGTGCTGGCCGTCATAATTGAATTTATTCTGCGGTGTTTGAGAACCCGAACAATCTCTTGGTTCGGTGCTAGATTAGATTATGTCGTGAGTACGAATATTCTTGATAAATTAATGAAACTACCGGCTCATCTTACTGAAAAAGCAAGTGTTGCAGCTCAATTATCAAGGATTAAAGCATTTGAGTCTGTTAAAGAATTTTTTACAGGTGCTTTGGCTCTATCATTTGTCGAGTTGCCGTTTACAATAATTCTTATTGTTGCTATTGCTTTCATTGGTGGAACGTTGGTTTTGATCCCTGTAATATCGATTCTTATCTTCTTAACGATCCTGTGGGTGATGCACATAAAGATTAAAGGCTTAACAAAACGCTTGGCGTTAGTGAGCAATGATCGTCAAAGCATGAGTATTGAAAGTTTTATAAAAAAGGAAACTTTGGGATATTCTGGTGGTTTTGATGCTTGGATTGAGCGCTTCCAAAAAACCAACGCTGAAGCTTCTTATGTAAGTTATAAATACACGCAATCTATTTCGCTGCTTGATACCATTTCTCAAGGCTTTATTATTCTATCAGGCACAGCAATGATTTATTTTGGTGTCGAAAAAATTTGGCTAGATGAGTTGAGTATGGGAGCTTTAATCGCGCTTTTGATCCTGACATGGCGTAGTCTTTCTCCAATACAAACAGTTTGTTCGTCTATCCCACGTTTAGAGCAAGTGAAAAAGAATATTACTCAAATTAATCGTCTTATGGATTTAAAACCTGAGTTTGATATCAATAATATCAGTGAAAAAGAACCGATCTTTAAAGGAAATATAGAATTCCACAATGTGGGTTTGCGTTATACTAAGGATGCCGACCCTGTATATGCGGGCTTTTCATTAAGGATAGAACAGGGCAATATGGTTGCTATCACGGGTGAAAACAGCACAGGTAAATCAACCACATTAAAGCTGGTCAGTGGGTTGTATAGACCACAGGCTGGCTCAGTACGCATTGATGGTGTTGATATTCGTCAGATCGACCCTATTCAACTTAGGCAGAACATTGCTTATGTTAGTCAGGATCCTGATTTCTTCTCAATGAGTTTAAAAGATAATTTACGTCTGGTTAAGCCAAATGCAATCGATAATGAAATAGACACTGCTATTGCTCAAGCTGGTTTAGAAGAATGGGTAAATGATTTGGAAGACGGGCTTGATACGTTAATTACGGATTATAATAAAGAGAATATTATTTCAAATGCTATCAAGCCACAATTTGCACTTGCTCGTGCCTATCTTCAAGATAGCCCAATCATGTTGATTGATGAAATGCCATATCAATTCTTAAATACAGCAGCAGGGACAAAGTTTTTATCTGTTCTTAAGAAAATAAAAGGCAACAAAACGATTTTATTTATTACATATCGCGAAGATTACATTGATTTAGCGGATATAGTAATAAAACTATCAAGTGATGAAAGACCCGTTATTGAGCGCGGTAATCAAGGAGCGTAATATGAATAAAGAAGATAACACTTTAGAAGACTTAACAAGAAGCGTTCTTAATGAAGAAACGCCAAATCAAAATCTTATACAGCTCACGGCATTGGTTATTTGTGCAGGCTTTATCTTATTTATTGTATGGTCGAGTTTTACGAATGTTAATGAGGTTGCACGTGCCCAAGGTGAGATTATTCCGAATGGATATTCGCAAACCGTTCAACATCTAGAGGGTGGAATTGTTGCAGATATTTTAATAGAAGAAGGAGACTTAGTGGAAGAAGGGGAAATCCTTGTTTCTATGGGCGGAATTGGTGCAAGGCAAGATTTCTCAGCACTTGAGAAAAGGCAATTGACTTTAGAGCTACAGGCCGAGCGCCTACGCGCCCTTGCTTATGATAGAAAAGCCAATTTTTCAAAAGTCTCTGGTGTTGATGAAGATGGTATTGAGTATCAAAAACAAATTTTGCGGTCTACTCGCGATGCTTTTAATCTTGAGAAAAAGGTTCTGATGGATCAGCTTTCACAAAAAGAGCAGGTCATAGCGCGCTTAGAAGGAGAAAAGCAAACAGCCAATAAAGAATTAAAAGCAGGGCAAGAACTTCTGAATATGAAAGAACAGTTATCTAAAAATGGGACTGTCTCTAGAAAGGATTTGATTGATTCACAAAGAGATGTAAATAGGCTAGAGGGTGAGGTTCGTTCAATTACAGCCCAAATCTCTGAGGCTGAGAAAGCAATTAGTGAATTTGAGTATCGTTTACAAACATTATCAGCTAAGACAAAAGATGATGCTTTAAAAGAGTTGGAAGAAGTTGAAACTCAAATATCACAAAATAAAGAAACATTGCTTAAACTTAAAGAGCGTGTAGATCGTCAATCTGTTCGTGCGCCTGTAAGAGGGCTAGTTAAAGATTTGCGCGTTAATTCGATTGGTGGTGTTATCGGTGCTGGTCAACCCATTATGGAGATTGTTCCCTTAGATAGTAGCTTAATCGTGGAAGTCCGTATTAAACCACGGGAGATTGGTAATCTAAAGGTTGGTCAACCTGCAAGAGTTAAGGTAAGCGCATATGATTTTTCAAGATATGGTGTTGTAGAGGGCGAATTAACATTTATTTCGGCCGCTACCTTTGTAGATAATGACGAAACATTTTATAAAGGGCGGATAAAATTGAGCCAAAATTATGTTGGTAAAGATCCAAAAAGAAATTTAATCTTACCTGGCATGGTTGTTGAAGCTGATGTTATTACAGGACAGAAAACAATTCTTTCGTATCTCTTAAAGCCAATTCACCTATCGCTTGATACAGCATTTAGAGAGAGATAATAATTACAGGAGCATAATATGTCGGATGAAACAGATTCTATGGGACAAAAAACAATTCTCGCCGTTGAAGATGACGCCGTATCACTAATGATATTGGTTAATCTGTTGGAGGATATGGGGCATTTGGTTTTTAAGGCTGAAAATGGACAAGAGGCAATTGATATTGTTGAGAAGGAAGCAATGAAAATTGATGTTATTGTTCTTGATAAAGCAATGCCTGTTATGGATGGTATTGGTGTGGTCGAAGAGCTCAAGCACATACCGCAGGCTTTGAATATTCCCATTGTAATGGTTACGGGGTCAACTGAACCTGATGAAGTAAAGGAAGGGATTGACGCGGGTGTTTTCTATTACTTGACCAAACCATATGCAGAAGATGTTTTTTTATCTGTGATTACCTCTGCTTTAAAAGAATCTGAGCGAAGAGGCTTAATCCAAAATGAAATAGAAAAACAACAAACTGGGTTTAAGTATATTAATGATGCTAATTTTACAATTAAGAGAATTGATGAGGCAGAAGATTTGGCTCGTTTTCTCGCTAATTGTTTCCCTAACCCCGCTAAAGCTTATTTAGGGCTTTATAACTTATTACTCAATGCAATCGAGCATGGTAATCTTGAGGTGGGTTATGACGATAAGACAATGTTAATGACGAATAACTCATGGGAAGAAGAGATAAATTTTAGACAAGAATCCCCTAAATATGAAGATAGGGTTGTTCGTGTTGCCATACAAAGAACAGATGAAAAAGTGAACGTTCAGATTACCGATGAAGGTAAGGGCTTTAATTGGTCTAACTATATGGATATTGATCCATCGCGTGCATTAGATATTCATGGTCGGGGTATCGCTCAGGCTAATAAAGTTTGTTTTGATACAGTTGAATATAATGATGAGGGTAATAGCGTTACTGTTACATCTCAAATACAACCAACTTTAAAATGGTAGATTAAAATATAGGGATATAAAATGAATTATTTGAATTTTGACAGCTATAATCAGGTGAAAACATCCATGAAAGATAAATTTCCAATATTATTGGAGAGATACCACGTGGACGGCAAAAAATATATTTCGATTATACAAGACGCACTGGTTCAGAGTGATTTAGATACAATTATTAATAATGCTCATAATATAAAATCATCAAGCGGTTTGATTGGGTTTGTTATGGTTCATGAGCATGCCAAAAACTTAGAGTATTCTGGAAAATCTATGGTCAATGAAGCTCTTGATGTTGAGACGCTTGAAATTCATTTTAATAAACTCGTTAAAGCCTTTAATGAGGCAGAAGAATTTGTAATTGATCAACTTGATGATTTTAAGTAACAAGGGAAACTTGCAGTTTGCAAAGATAATTTTATTTTGCAAATAAATAATAAGAAGAAAAAGCAAGTAAAACCGCCACTTTTTGAAGTAAGAGATAGTCGTATATTTAGGCACAACTTTTGCATAATGTACTACAGGTTTAGAAAAAAGTAGGTTTACATGGTTATTAAAAAATTCACAGATATAATACAAAATTCACAAATTGAGTTGGATAGCTTTACTGTTTTAGCCAAGGTAGATAATTCAAATATTAAAACAGAAGCTTATGAAGTTTCGGATTTTGTCTTCGGAGAAGAAGACACGATTACGGCTAATCCATTACTTGGTATTGGCAATCAAATTGTTGAAGAAAATTTAACTGTTGAAGAATTTACCGTATCTTTAAGCCTCTCAGGGGATTCTGATATAGCTTTACCTAATGCGGAAATATCCAATACATTTTCTAATAACAGTGTGCTATTAACCAATTCATCTACATTTGAGGTGGAAGAGGCTGGTATTCGTGGTGCGAGCACGGAGTTAACTATATTAGACGACACCTCATTTTTGGCTGACAACCTTCTTTTCTCTGATTTTACATTCTCTTTATTTGGTGGTGGCAATGGTTTAGAGTTTGATTTTTTTCAAAACTTAGACAATGTTGATTTGTTTGATCTATTAAACTTTGAAGACAATTTTTTAAATGTTGAGCAGTCTCTTGAAGTTGAAACGGATATTGATGACATCAATGAAGCCGAGACTGAAAGCAATGAAGAAGGCGAGCCTTTAGAAGACCCGATTGAGATCGAAGCGACAATTGATGAAAATCTTGAAAATATTACAGATTCTCCCGTCGAAGAACCAGTCGATGAATCAGTTGTGGAAGTTACTGTTGATCCAGTTGTCGATCCAGTTACTGAAACGGTAGAGAATAGTGATGATATCGATGATGTCACTGACCCTGTTGATGATGTCGATACGACAGCTTCAACCGATCCAGTTTTTGATAATCCGGTCGAGGACACAATAGAGGTTGGGGCAGATGAGCAACCAACCGAAGATCTAAATGAAAATGTAGCAGAGCCAGTTCTTGAGCCCGTCGAAGAACCAGTCGTGGAAACAGTCGATGAATCCGTTGAAGAAGTTGCTGTTGATCCAGTTGTCGATCCAGTTACTGAAACGGCAGAGAATAGTGATGATATTGATGATGTCATTGACCTTGTTGATGATGTCGATACGACAGCTTCAACCGGTCCAGTTTTTGATAATCCAGTAGAGGACACAATAGAGGTTGGAGCAGATGAGCAACCAACCGAAGATCTAAATGAAAATGTAGCAGAGCCAGTTTTTGATAATCTGGTCGAGGACACAATAGAGGTTGGGGCAGATGAGCAACCAACCGAAGATCTAAATGAAAATGTAGC
>PBIV01000020.1 GCA_002720935.1 Rickettsiales bacterium
ACCAACGTTTAGCAAAATTGACGGAACCAACCGAGCGAACCTTAACGATTCGGATCGCCAAATAGGAATCCGAGTAAAGAAGAACATCTATCCGAGTTTGGACATTCGACAAAATGAAAAAGATTCAAATAGTATTGCTACTGTTACTCGTAATATGCAATGCGGCGACCGCTCAGAGAGACCTCAAGGACATTCCAGATCCAGACCCATTACGGGAACTCGAGACGTTCGTTGTCCCTGACGGTTTTGAAGTGAATCTTTATGCGGCCGATCCGCAAATTGCTAAGCCAATTCAAATGAACTTTGATGAACAAGGTCGACTTTGGATCGCAAGCAGTGAAGTTTATCCACACATAAAGCCGGGGCAGAAAGCAACGGATAAAATACTCGTCGTCGAGGATCGAGATCGGGACGGCGTCGCAGATAAAACGAGTGTATTTGTGGATGGGCTGTTGATTCCGACTGGCGTCGTACCTGGCGACGGTGGGTGTTACGTTGCAAACAGCACAGACTTAATTCATTTTGCGGACCTTAACGGAGACCTGAAAGCGGATCGGCAGAATGTAGTGTTATCTGGCTTTGGAACAGAGGATACACACCATCTTCTGCATACGCTTCGCTGGGGACACGACGGCGCTCTCTATATGAATCAGTCGATATACATTCACTCCCACGTTGAAACACCGTACGGGGTCAAGCGACTACGGGGAGGTGGTATTTGGCAGTTCCGGCCGGAAAGCATGCAGCTCAATATTCTCTGTGAAGGCTTCGTGAATCCTTGGGGTCACCATTTCGACCGTTGGGGGCAACACTTCGCAACGGACGGTGCTTACGGAGAGGGGATTAATTACGTCTTTCCCGGCGCAGAATACGTCACCAAACCCGGCCTGATTCGTCGCGTTTCAGGACTAAACCCTGGAAGTCCGAAACATTGCGGCCTTGAAATTATTAGCGGTAGGCATATTCCAGAATCTTGGCAAGGTAGTATGGTCACCAATGACTTTCGTGCGCACCGTGTTTGCCGATTCGTGGTCACCGAAAGCGGTAGTGGCTATGCTTCTACACAAGAAGAGGAGCTGATAAAGACAACACACGTTGCATTCCGTCCTATCGATGTGAAAATGGGGCCAGATGGTGCAATATATATTGCTGATTGGTACAACCCAATTATCCAACACGGGGAAGTCGATTTCCGCGACGAACGACGTGATCATTTACACGGACGGATTTGGCGTATCTCTGCCAAAGGGCGGCCGTTAGCGCCCAGATATGACGTCAATAAGATGTCGGTAACAGAGCTTTTCGATCTCTTACTTGCTCCAGAGGAATGGTTGCGATTGCATGCTAAACTCGCTCTAAAAGGCCGCAATCCGGAGGACGTCGAATCACGACTGAACTCATGGTTAAAAAAACAACTTGCTGATTCTTCGAATGAACGTAAGGAGGAGTGCCTATTGGAGGCTATGTTCGTGCTCCAATGTATCGATCGGATAAATGATGAGGTGGTTTCAGCCGCCATTAACAGCGACGACCACCGTTTACGGGCCAGAGCAGTGCGGGTAATTTCGGAAAACCGCGAGAAACTTAACCAATACCGACGACTTATTAATCAAGCGGTGCGCGACGGCCACGAGAGAGTGCGATTGGAGGCAGTGCGGGCACTCGGCGAGGATAAGGATCTCGCGGCTGTGGCGTCGGTGGCCGGTGCTCTGGAATCTAAGGTCGATCAGTTTATGGACTTTGCTATCTGGAAGTCATTCCGTGACCTTAGTGACGTCTGGTTGCCAAAAGTTCTCTCAGGTGAATATTCATTTGATAGTAATGGGACAGCACTCCTAACGGCGCTTGAAGCGGTACAAGCCAAAGATGCCGCTAAAGTGTTATTAAACCTATTGAACTCGGCGGAATTATCGGAAAGAGCCAAACTCTCCACAATACGTGCGGTACTCGAGCAAGGTAATGCGCAGGAAGTATCAACCGCCCTGAAATATGCTATGAAGACCGATAGTGGAATTAGCTCACCTGAAATCCGTGCATTGGTCGAGTCATCCATCGAGATAACAGATCGGCGTAAACTTGTTCCTTTCGAAAGCGCTTCGATTGTAGTTCCCATAATGGATGACAGTAAAAAGGAATACTTTCCTCAGGCGGTTGTCGCGGCCGGTGCATGGAAGGTGATTGGGCTGAGAGATGCAATTAGTGAGCTTGCGAACGATTCCGAGGGCAATGAAGCACACCGTGTCGCCGCAATTTACTCACTCGGGCGTTATGGAGATGAGGAATCGATTCAAACTATTTCGCTAATTGCAAGCAACACCAACACTTCTACAGTTCCAGTGCAAATTGCAAGTGTGCAGGCACTTGCCGGACCCGCACTAAACACGGCAATAAATATTGCGATTCATGCGTTTAATCAGGACTTAAATCCGAATGAAATAGCATCGTTAATTGAGCCAATCATTGGACGAAAAAAAGGTCCGGAGATCCTTGAAGAAAGGATGCGCGAATCAACGATACCTGCAGATGTAGCGCGTCGCATTATCCGAGTGGTGCAGGATTCAAATCTAGGATTAGATTCACTTATTGCGACGATTCGTAGTGCAGGAAAACTTACAGAAAATTCCTGGAAGTTCAATCCGGAAACGGTCGGCTTACTCGTTGAGGCTGCTAAGGGTGGAGATCCTGTTGCTGGTGAAAGCGTATTCCGCCGGAAAACATTGCAATGCATGAAATGCCATGCAATCGGTGGTGCAGGCGGAAAGGTCGGTCCGGATCTGGTAAGCCTAGGTGCCAGCGCGCAGGTTGACTATTTAGTTGCATCCCTATTATCACCGAATGACAAGGTTAAAGAGAATTTCCATTCGATTCAAATAATCGACGCTGATGGGCAGGTACACACAGGTATTCAAGTGCGTCGCGCTGGTGGCATACTGGTATTGCGAAACGCAAAAGATGAGTTGGAGCAGATTGCAGTTCACGACATCGAGTTAGAGAAAGAAGGTCGTAGCTTGATGCCAGATGGTTTAGTGGACGACCTCACGAAACAGGAAATCGCTGACCTCATCAGTTTTCTATCCGCTCTTGGAAAAGTCGGAGATTTCGCCGTTTCAAGAGAATCTATAGCACGTACATATCGTGTACTCGAATTTACGCCAAAGGCGCATTTCGTCGTCGCTCGTAGTAGCTTTAATACAATAGCGATCGGTCACGCTGACCTGCAATGGGAACCGGCTTATACGAAGGTTAACGGCGAAATCGAATTGAACGAACTTCCTATTTTCAAGCTGCGACAAGGTGTGGATGACATGAGTTTTTTACAGACAACCTTGCGCGTAAGTAATAGTGGGAGTATCGGAATTGTCACGAACGGTCTGGAAGGAATAGACGTATGGATTGATGGTAAGCCAATTGCATCTGAAAACCTCCAATCAGTCGTCTTTGAAAACGGAGATCATGTCCTCACTTTTGGTTTAAACCGTGTTGCGCGGAATAAACCGTTATTAGTTAAGACGCGGATCTCGAAGAGCTCCTCAGCACAGGCACAGTGGCTTCTTGGCAAGTGATATTTTCCAAACAAAAGATGCCACTAGATCTCTCTTGACGCGGACACCAGTTGTTAAGTATTTAGCTTTATCAACATTTAGCTTAGGTGTCACCTTTTGATTGAGAAACGCACTATTTCAACGGCGTTACTGCTGGTCGGAATGGCCTGCTTTGCTGCGGTCACGCATGCGCAGACCGCCGATGACGAGTCATCTTTAGGCTCGCCACAATTCGATCCCTATGAGAACTCGTCGGATGCACCAGGAACGCCATCATTTGATGCAGCGGGTAGCGGCTTAGGTGCCCCACCTAATCGCCCTTGGTTCGGAGAGGCATATTCCGGTGCTAACGACAATGGCAATCAAGATGGCATTTTTGATCGTACTCGCACTCAAGCTAGCGATCTGCTTCGGTTCGCCGAATCTCCGCGTATCCAATACGGCTGGATAAACGGAGGTTCGGGCAAAGATATTGACATAGGTGAACTGGAAACTTCAGTAATGTTTTCGTTTCCGAACTTCCTTCAAACAGAAAGACCCCTTCTTGTTGCGCCCACGTTCGGATTGCAGTTATGGGCTGGTCCGGAGAATATTCCCGACATACCGGGAAGCGCATACTCTGGAGCGTTGGCCACACGGTGGTACACGGATCCAACCGCCAGGTTTTCGGTTGACGCTGGTTTAACAGTCGGTGTTTACACCGACTTCCAAACTTTGACGTCAGACAGTCTCCGACTGACTGGACATGGAATCTTTGCCGTCCGACTTTCAGACGATACGAAAATAAAATTAGGTGTTGAATATTTGGACCGAATGAGTACGAAGATGTTACCTGCTGCCGGTGTGACCTTAACACCTAATGACATGACCCGATTGGATCTGTATTTTCCAAGGCCAAAGATATCCCAGTATTTCGGTTCGCTACAAACAATGGATGTGTGGTGGTATGCATCAGGTGAATATGGTGGTGGGAGCTGGACCATTAAACGGGACGCTGGGTTCAGTGACCAGATCGATATTAATGATCTGCGTGTAAACGTTGGGTTTGAATTTGGTATGGCAGAACAATTACGCGCCGGTAATCGAAATGGCTTCCTTGAAGTTGGTATCGTATTCGACAGGGAGGTGATCTTCCGTCGAACGCCATCAGAGAATTTCTCCCCAGGCAGCACTTTTATGTTGCGAGCGGGATTTGGATATTAGTGTTCGGCGCTAGTCCGTTGCATCGTGCAACTCTCCTCGCAAGATCAGGTTATCCCAATCTCCCGTGTCGTCAAACGAGCCTAACCCAATCTTTCCGTGCTTGAAGGTTTTATTTACAGCCTCCATGATTGGCGTCTTCATATCGTCAAAGTAGACCCGGATTTGCCCGGTTTCTGCGTTACGAATAATACGGACGTGGTGCCACCTGGAATCCCAGTTGGTACCATCCGTGGTCTTAGTGGAAATCTTTATACGTGGAGCGTCTTTCACGATGAAGATCTGATTCGCGTGATCATCCGTTTTCTTGCCAAGGTGAACGTAATAAAAGTTCGCCGGGTTTTGATAACCAAAGAATAGACAACAGTCTCTGTGTCCATAGTCCTCGTGCGTGCTCAGAACATCTACATCCAATTGGAATGAGCCCACCACTGGTGTGTTGAGGAGTGAGATATTATAGGGACTGCGATGCGGTGGTTCGTATTTGGAACGCTTTACGAATTGACTATAAACGAAACCTTTTTCCGTCTTGCGTAATTTCCATGCAGCATCATCCGTTGGAGACCATTCCGTTGCACCGTTTTCAAAATCCGTCTTGTAAACCACTGGCAACTTCTTCTCAGCAAGTCCGGTGCTAGTCGTTAACGCCAAGAAAATCATAAAAACAGTAATGCGAGCATTAAATCTGTATGGAATAGCGAAGAATGCTTGTCGCAGATATGTCATGGCTTAGCCCCTTGAAAAAGTTTAACGGTTATGCGGAATGTGCTGATGCTATGGTTGCTGCTTTACCGATGATATTAGCACAGGAAGATAATTATCTGTACAAGCGCTATGCGAAATGTACAGAGATGGCACAAATTAGGGGGGTTGTCATGAAACGTTTTGTAGCAATGTGCGCCGTGGGTGTGATCAGTTTATTTGCGGTAGAAAGTGTTCAGGCACAATTTGCGCCAACATCACCCGGATACTATGCGCCCCGTGTCGCTAGCAATTTTCCGGCGCTTAGCGCGGCAAACTCGGGAGAAACCGTTTCGCCTGAAGTATTGACGGGTAATGAAGTTCTCGGCGGTAATTGCTGCCAACCACTTATCCCTACCATCGCCCAGGGGATCAAAGATACACTTCAGGCAGTGTTCCCTTGCTGGGGTGTAAGACGGCCGCACCCATTAGGCTCTCGCTTGTTTATTTCAGAACGTTTCCACCATGGCACGATCATGGGCGGCTGCGGCTGTGGAACACCACATGGTGGAGTTATTTATCAAGGCGAAGTCAGCTCTCCAACTCCCGTCGAGGAGCTACCCGCTACTCCTGAAGTGGACGAATCGGCTATACGCCAGCATTACATACCGGGTTACACGCCAGCGCACCTGCGTAGCGCGAGCGTTTTGTCGGCACCTGTAACAATCGAGGCGAATACAATTCGATCACAGAGCCCACCACGATCTATCACAGTGCAGCCTGCTACGTATCGTACAATCACAAGCCCTGCATCTTCGCGTTATCCCTCGAATCCATTACGAAACTAGACGCAGGTTGAGCAAGCTATCAAAAGCAGGGCATTCCAACTTGGGATGCTCTGCTTTTTTAGTGACGATCGCTACTTGTCTTATATTGATCCGCTGAATAGAGTAATAGGACATCACGGGATTTGTGGCCGCTTGCAGCCGTTTACTGCTAAAGAGCCTCACATGCTAGAAGCGACATCGTTGCATAGCGGGTGACCCAGTCGGGAAACCATCGAGCATTCTACGGCTCAAATCTCTTGGTTTAATGCAGGAACTATTTGGTTCGTACGCAACTAAAGTTTACACATTGCATTTAAAGTTCTGGTAAATCGAGCGCGGACAAAGCAACATGCAAAACGAAAACGATCAAACAAGAGCCGGTATGTCAACTGTATCCGTGCACGGCGGCGAGTTACATCACAAGCCGATGGACTCGATCACGGATCCTGTGGTGCTCGCTTCGACTTATACATTTGAAGATACGCAATCGGTAATCGATTTCATTGAAAAAAAACTGCCGCGAGAGGAATACGGCAGATATGGAAATCCCAACGAACGAATTGTTGAACGCAAGCTCGCGGCGCTTGAAGGCGGCGAACAGGCAATTATCTATTCCAGTGGCATGGCAGCGATTGTCGGGTTGTTCATGGCCAAACTGTCTGCAGGAGATGAAGTAGTCTTTTTCGATGAGTGTTACCACCGCAGTCGCGAGTTTTGTAGTAAACACCTATCACGTTTCGGTGTTAAAACTCACCAGGTGCCCGCTTGTGATTACGATGCGATGGAGGCGGCGATCAATGAAAACACAAAGATGTTGGTCAGTGAATCGCCCACTAATCCACATCTCAGTTGTGTGGATCTGGAGAAGTTCGCTTCAATTGGAAAGCGCAATAATGTTGAAACTCTTATAGACGCAACGTTGGCCACGCCTTACAACGTCAAACCACTTGATTATGAAATTGATTACGTATTGCATTCTGCCACGAAATATCTCGCTGGTCACAACGACCTTCTCGCAGGAGTAATAATTGGTTCAGCCCAACAACTTGAAGATGTTCGTTATCTACGCGGAATAATGGGGGCTGTTAATTCTCCTCATAACATGTATCTGCTGCAGCGAGGATTGAAAACGTTTGATATACGAATGGAACAACACAACCGTAATGGAATGGCTGTTGCAGAATTCCTTGAAAGCCATCCAAAAGTGGAAAAAGTCTATTATCCGGGTCTCGATTCTCACCGAGATCATGCATTAGCTACCCATCAAATGCGTGGCTTCGGTGGATTAGTTACTTTCCTGATCAAAGATGCTGACTGGCGTCAAACGGCGGATGTAATTGATCGGATTAAGATTGCAAAGATCGCACCGTCCCTTGGTGGAGTTGAATCACTCATCGAACAGCCTTTGGTTATTAGTTATTTTGAATGCACACCGGAAGAACGCGTGCAATATGGAATTCCGGACAACATGATCCGTATGTCTTGTGGGATTGAGGACAGCAATGATCTCATTGCAGACTTAAAACAAGCAATCGATGGCTAACGCTGACTGGAGAATTACAATGGATTTTCGGACACGTGCTATCCACGTTGGAAATGAACGAGATGAATCCACAGGTGCTGTGGTGCCTCCTGTTCACTTGGCCTCAACATTCGTGCAACACTCGGCAGGTGAATGGCGAGAATTCGATTATTCACGCAGCGGAAATCCAACGCGAAAGAACGCCGAAACCACTATAGCCAATCTCGAAGTAGGTTTCGGTGCGCTAGGGTTCGCCTCCGGCATGGCAGCAACCCATTGTGCAACCATGTTACTTAACGCTGGTGACCATCTCGTTGCTGGCGCAGATATCTACGGTGGTACATATCGCTTGTTGCATAAGATTTGCAATCGTGCTGGAGTCAGCGTAACGCTGGTCGATAATCCTACCCCGCTATCATTACGAGAAGCCGTTACGCCTCGCACACGTATGATCTGGCTTGAAAGTCCTGGAAATCCGCTAATGTCTATAACGGATCTTAGCGAGTGTTGTTCCGAGTTTTCCAATGACGTTGGTATTTTGGTCGCAGTCGACAACACCTTCGCCACTCCTGTCTTAACACGCCCGCTAGAGCTTGGAGCTGACATTGTGATGCATTCAGCCACAAAGTACCTAAGTGGTCATAGCGATGCATTGGGTGGCTTCCTGATTGCCAAGTCAAAAACCGTCTTTGAGGACTTGTACTTCATACAAAATGCGACGGGAGCCGTCATGAGCCCCTTCGACGCATTTCTCATTAGTCGCGGGATGAAGACGTTAGATTTAAGAGTCCGTACACAAAGCGAGACTGCATTGGAGATTGCGGCGTGGCTAGACAATGATGATCGGGTGTCACGGGTTCTATACCCTGGTCTGACGCAACATCCTGGATACGATGTTGCCGTAAAACAAATGAACGGTGGCTTTGGTGCTATGGTCAGCTTTGAAGTTCTTGGCGGCTTGAATGAAGCTCGCGCGATGGCGAACAATACGGAGCTCTTTCAGCTCGCTGTCAGCCTCGGCGCGGTTGAGTCCTTGATCGAACAGCCGGCCACAATGTCGCATGCAAGTTATGATCGAGAAGATCGTCTCCTTCACGGGATAACCGATGAGCTAGTCCGTATTTCGGTCGGCCTAGAGTCATCCGCTGATCTAAAGAATGA
This sequence comes from Rickettsiales bacterium, assembly GCA_002720935.1. GTDB lineage: Bacteria > Pseudomonadota > Alphaproteobacteria > Micavibrionales. The sequence continues at coordinate 8,934 of PBIV01000020.1, forward strand.
TCTTGATAAGGCATTAGAAATGACACTGGCTACTTCATGAGTAAGCAAGGAGGCTAGATTATGGCAGCGAATCGTACTGTTGCGTATGATAATGTCATGAATCGTCCATGCGTATTTTCTACTGTCGTTTGCACAATGGTTGTATCACTGTCAGCCTTCTCTCAAGCGGTAATCGCGCAGGAGCGGCCGTCTTCAACCACATTATCGCCATCCGAACCGGAAGAGCTTGATCGGTTAATACAAGCTCTTGGCGCTGGCGGCTTCGTCGAGCGGCAAAAAGCGATGCAGCGATTAATTGAGATTGGCGGCGACTCAATACCAAAGCTTCAAAAGGCAATGGAAAGCCCAAGCCGCGAAGTACGATTCCGTGCGGCGAAAGTGCTTGAGCTTGTAAATGACAGGGATTTCGAGCGACGGCTTCAACGTTTTCTACGCGCGGAAAATAAGGGAGATCCAATACCAGGTTGGACCACATTAAAGGATATCGTTGGCGAAGAGGGAGATGCACGGCGGATTCTTGTAGAAATGCATCGTGCGGAGCCTAAAATAATGCGTCTTTTGGAGGTGGCACCAAAGACGGTAGCCCGTCTCATATCTGAGAGGACACATCAAATCCAGCGTACACCCCAAAATCTTCTGGGTAAACTTTCGTCAGCAAATATGGCTGCGATACTCCTGGCAACCAAACTTGATGGCGTAATATTAAGCGATTTAAATATGCGTTATGTCGCGTCACTTATGAGCCATCAGTTGTTTAGCAAGGAACTTGTGTCACGAGACCCTCAAAAAGGTTATATACCGGTTCGGGGCGTACGCTCGGATATGTTTCGAAAACTCGTCGCTTCGGTATTGCTGGATCTTAAAGGAACCGCACTACAAATTGGTCTGAGTGTCGCTCTGCGTTACGATATTCAGGATGGCCTTGTCGCAGCAGACCGAGCTCTAAATGATAAGAATTTGCCTTGCCATGTACGTCAGTATGCGCTGATGCTGTACGGTAAATTCGGCAAGCCGTCACATATAAAACGTCTGATGCTGCTGTTGGATGACGCGTCGTTCTGTGGCACCACTCAAACGGTGAATAACGTCAAATACTCCACACAGATTAGGGACGTCGCGTTAGCGACCATTATCTTGATTGCTAAAACAGACCATAAGAAGTTTGGATTCGATCGGATACGGTTAAACGGGACATCGTTTTCCCTTAATACGATTGGTTTCGCCAATGACGAAGCTCGCAAGAAGGCAAAAGAAGCTTGGCTTGCCCACTGGGCGGAGTCCAAGGAGACTATCCTTTCTACCGGTAACAAATAAAACCAATTGCAAGTTACACTTTGACTAATCCTTATTCGCCGCCATAATTGCGATATGGTCGTGATAACGGTCACAACACCTTAAAAAGGCTAATTGCTAGTGCGTCATATTCGCATCATTTTGATCCTCATGACATGCGCTTCTCATATCGGCTGCAACCGCATAGGTACGTACGTGGCAAGTATCCTGCCAAAGAAAACAGCGGAACCGCGCAGCTCGTTTTCCAATGAGAGTTTCTCCAAAGACGGCGTCCCAGACGACACGATTCGACCGAATAATAATTCCAATTCAAATGGTCAAGATCGTCATCCCGAGCGTGAGGGGTTCCTAACAGCACCTGCTGGTGAAAGATATGAAAACGGTTATGACCAACAGGAATATCAACAAATGATGGGGGCAGGCACAGCTGACCCCAGTTCGCAACTGGACCATTCCACCGGGCCTAGCGGCGCGATACCAGGGAATCCGGAGTACGGAGAAGGTACGCTAAAGCACCCAAATGAAGATATGATCGGTGTGGGAGGAGATGAGTACCGACTGTTTGCTGAAGGCGGCCTTAAAGCACCGGGGAGTGATATGTTCTCCAACATGGCCGCCAACTTCTACTCCGGAATTGATAATGCAAATGGCGAGTATGCTAGTCCCGTACCACAGGGATTAGTTCCGAATGCTACTTCGGTCCCTAATATGCCGGAGAGCACCGGAAAAAACCCGATGTCCAATTCAGCATCCAACCGGCCAAATACGATCCAGCCAAAACCAGAAGTTGGGCAGGGAACAAATACGTTCACTTCAAATACGCTGGTAGATCTGATGCTTGAAGCTGCAGTGCCTAGACTAGGTGACGAAGTACAGGTAATGAGCTTTGCGTTTCGTTACCAGCAATTGACAGCGGAACGACTCGAGGGTCATTTTTTCATAGTGGTCAACGCATCTAACGGCGGCGGATTACATGCACAGCCAGTAAAGATCAATGGTTCCGGTAAGTTTACAGTTTTGACGCAATTGCGTCCTGCTTCCCGACCGTTTACCGCTTATCTGTTGATGCAGCAGGGTGAAAGGCGATTAATTATTTCTCGGCAAATAGTTATACCATTTAAAGATGGATTCTAATCCATAATGCTATGTTTTAACGTAGATCAGAAGTGAGCACCCACCTATATCGCTACTTTGCCACTATCCTTAATGCGTGCACGCAAGTTTCTTAGAACAGTTACCGTTGGCATAGGCAGTAAATGCCATAGTTGCACATGCCTGACAGCGAGCAATATGTGCGCCGCGAGCTAAATCTGGCGATACGGAACTGCAACGCCCAGAAACCACTAGCTGCCAACGGAAGTCTTATACATCTGACAGGATGTGGAGCGAATTACAGACACTACAGAAGCCAAACGATTCAAGTAAACAGTTATGTCAATGCCGCGCCAACCGACAACGCTTGACCTGTTACTTTGCAATTTTATACAGGTGTTTGTCGCTGCGTAAATATATTGCACCATCCTCCACAGCGTACGAAGCAAGCGTACGCTCACCAATGTCGTTAGAGCCAAGCTTCTCAAAAGTTGTTGAAGCTCGAATGACGGTAGCTAATCCAGCTTCGGATTGAAAATAAATTCGTCCTTCAGCTAAAACCGGACTTGCCGAATAATTTCCACCAATCCGTTCCTGCCATACGACGGTGCCGGTATGTGCTTCGACGCACGTGGCAATCCCACGATCGGAAACCATGTACAGATGGCCATCATTGAGTATCAAACTCGGCGTATGTGGAATGGATTTATTTGATCGCCAGACGACATGCGTATCGGTGACGTCTCCTTTGCCAGTGGGGTCGACGACGTATATCCAAGGTGTGTTATATCCGGTGCAAATGTAGACATATTTTCCGTCGTAAATTGGCTTCGGAATCACCGAGTAACCATCGTAAACCACCTTCCATATGAGCTCGCCGTTATTTGGATCTAAGCTATGCACTACATCGCTGCCGGGGCTGATTACCTGCGCACCAGATTCAGTCTCGATAAGTAATGGTGTGGTGAACGAAAACTTTCGAGGTGCATTGCTTTCCCGATCAAATCGCCAAACTTCCTTACCGCTGTTACGATCCAATGCAACGATAAAGGCTTGTTTTGCACCGTCGACGCTGTAAATCAAGTTGTCTTTGTAAATAACAGGCGAGCCGCCATTACCGTGCACGGGAGCATACTTCACAGTATCATTTTTCCACTGTATGTGGCCATCCATTGAAAGGCATGCGGTACCCATATGACCAAAATGCACATAGATTCTATCTTGATGAATTAACGGGGTTGGGCTTGCGTGACTATTCTTACCATGAATTCCCGGTGCATTAGCGCCTTGTTTAAAGATCTCTGTCGACCATAGCGTCTTGCCATCTTTCGAATTTACGCACTCCGTCACTAAACTGTATCCATTGGCCCCGTCGCTAACAGATGGCCTCGCTACGGTCAGATATAGCTTACCGTCCTGCATGACTGGAGTTGACCAGCCACTACCTTCGAGCTTTACTTTCCAAGCAATGTTTAAAGATTCATCCCAATTAGCGGGAACATTTGCCGCTTCGGTGCTGCCATCACCATTTGGACCTCGAAACGACTTCCATTCAGCAGCTTCAACTGAAGTCAAAACTAGCGAATAGGTAAGAAGTGTGAGTATGAAAATACGCATGATCAAATTGCCTAACTTTGTTGGGCGAGGTAAACGATATACTAACCGAGATTCCATCATAACAAATCTAGGACTAAGATTGCGCCTCATTAGTCGCGAAGCTTGTTGAGGAGATGTTCCACCGATACGGGCGTTAGCCCTTCCACTGAGGCCACTGCACGCGGAACAAATACGGAAGCCCCTAAAATAAACCGCGACGGCCCATCATCTTCGGCGTATTTATCGCTAAATACGCAGATCCAATCAGGACTCTGTGCGAGATTCGACAGGAGATTCGGTAATTGAGGACTGAAAAATGTGTGGTTCATAAAAGCTAAGGCTTTTGTCCCACTACCGTGGGTTTCCAGCATGCTCATTGCTGCACGGATATCACTATTGAATAATCGGCGTATTTCTCGCATATCCGCAAGTGACCTTTTCGTATTTACTTCGAGTCGAGCATCCGCAAAAACCCGCTGGTCGTTTCGCATGTGAAAGATACATAGCGATGCTAGTAACTCGTGATCTGCATATATCTCTTCGATACTTGGTAGGCGGCTTAGAAACTTTGCGGCTTCATGCGGATAGATTACCGATTCGCCATACCAAGGCTTCTTCTCGAATGGGGACTGACGGTCATGATGGTAAGAGCCTGATATCACACCGTATGCGAGAAACACGACCAGCAAACTAGCACCTGCACCGACGTATCGTCGAAGTGACTGATTGTTTGATTTGAAAAACGCTGCCGAAATGCGCGTATCTTCGGCCACACTCGCCAAAGTAATGTAAGCAAACACCAAGCCAACCAGAGGGTCATTTCGACTCATACTCCAACCTAAGTAAGCAAAGGTGATGAATAAGCAGATGTGGTAAATTTTGTTTGAATGATTAGTGCCATTGAGCAGTAACGCAGCGAAGGCTACGACGGCGACGAAAAATAAATGGAGCACAGCCGGAATCGACAAGACTTTGTCAACACTATTGGACGCGAACAGGTCGCCCAGCCCTCGAATCTCACCTGCGTATTCAAGGTAAAAGGCTTTATGATCGCCCCCCATCTTTTCCATTAGTTCTAAAGGAAAGAACGCACCTTCAAATCCATACGGATTCAACATCGTCGCAATACCAGTAAAGGCACCTGCTAAAAAGAATTTACCTATCCATTTTTGCTCCCGATATACAGGTGAATTGGACACAAACTGAGACCAGCATACCTGCACGGCAAACGATACCATTACCACGTATTGCAAAACAAATAGTCCCTGACAATTTACCCAAACGAGCTGGATTATCGGTAAAGCGAAAATCCAGGTGATGTATTCCATTGATTTATGGATCACGAAAAGTGTTGAAACCAATAACAAGAAAGACAGCATTTCTGGTCGAATAAGCAATCTCGATGCGAACAACGAAATGAATGGCCATGAGAGCACGATCATCAAAGATGAAGGTATATCCCGCTTAAACGGTAACAGCAGAAAAAATACGGTGGTCGTTGATATGATGGCCTTAAATAGAACGAGTCCTTCTGTTTGCCCCAACGAAAAGACCCCGGCGACGATCAGTTGGAAGAGCCAGTGCAGGTCAATCCACTTAGAATCACTACTTGCAAAGGTGTACCAATCTGTCATTGGCGTTCCTTTACTCGGAATCATCTGCCCGGTCCGGAGGTGCCACCAAATGTCACCATTTATCATGTAATGACTGGCCCAACAAAATACTAATCCGCTGAGAATCAGCATCGCGAAACGGGCGTTAACCGGGGTTTCTCCGGTATCAAAGCCTATTTCAATATCTTGATTAGATTCAACCACCAGATTTTCTCGCCATCACATGACTACCTATCGCCGAGAGTTTCGAATCACCAAGATATCCGTATCGGTTGAGCCAACCTTGACCATTTGCTGCATCAAATGCCGTTAAAAAACGTTCAGTGAAATCATCGACCGTACCGTAACCATGGATAAGTGCATACACAGGAGTCCCAGCCGCCTGCCGCTTTGCCTCAAAAATCTTATCTGCCTGAACGACGGGACCGCGCACGTGCAAGTCTTCCGGTCCCGGATAACTCACGTCGACAATTCTCGATGGCGGCGGATCGTCACTGATGTTGAAGTGTTTATATAGGACCCTTATAAGCAAATCCTCTGAGAGCTCCGGATTTAAGGTGTGAATCTGATCGAGATAATACCTCAACATCATGCTCCAGTGCATCGTGTACAGTTTTACTGCAATTCCATCGCAGCAATTTGCGACATCCCTGAAGTGCATTCCTGATAAGCGAGACCACGGGGAAGGAAAGGCATGTGCAATTAGTTTGCACTCAGTAGATGCATTCTCCGTAAGTGTCTCCTGCGCATCATTTAGCATTGTTTTCACTGCGAGAGCTTTAAGTGATAACCATTGAATTACCAAATCTATCTCGATTCCGCGAGCGCCGAGCCATGCTGATAAATCCAATGAAGATGCGAGGGCCTCAAGATCGTCGTTACTCATCCCTCGATGGATTAAGCTATAAAGTTCTGAAACCGCAACCTTTATCTCCTTCAATAAGATCCCATTGGATTCGGCAAATTCTTCCATATGTGTACTAAAATCCACAAAAATGGAATCGAGCCGATACGGTGGGTATTCGGGCCAATCCAACCGGACACCATCGATCAGTGGGTAGCGATTGGTTAGGTCCCTTAATAGTGCAATTTGGTAATTACGAATGTTGGTGCTGACGAGCGATGCATTTTTTGCCACACGGCCTTCAGGAATACGGTTATCGAACATCCTTGGAGCGTCTTCATCTAATGGGCCACCAAATTGGACTCGATAACCAGGTGGAATCGCAGCTTGTACTTGGAAATATAACTCCAGTCCCGCGTCGTGACATGCGGTGATGACATCATCAATAAGATCACCCTGAGTAATACCCCATTCGGCACGTTTTGGCGGTCGATACGAAGTGTCCTGGTAGAATTGCAAGTCTGGAGAATAGCTAGGCGTCGTTTCGACCCAAAGCTCTTGCTTTCCCCATAAAGGTCTTTCTAATAGTCGAACCTTACCAGCACCGGCGTCAATTGGGGGCTCTCGGTGCCCATGATTGGCCGATACTTCACGCATAACGTATGGCGACGTAGCAATGGCTGTAGCACCGGCAGCCAGACAACGCGTAATTACCGAATCCACACCTTCAACCTGAAAGTATTCGGGTAACACCGTTATTCCTAAAAAATGCGTCATCTTATTCCATTTTTCTTTTTTTCAATTGTTAACTCTCGACCGACTTAACTGTTTTTCACTGAATTCTCGAAAAAAACCGTGGGAATACAGCTAAAAATGCTAACTTTGAAAAAGCTCGTTTTATTTTTATAAGCTATTAAAGTGTATGGCGCTGTAATGCCCGTTATTTCAAGGAACAGTCGAAATGACTCAGATTCAGAAATCCAGGCGACTTCGATATAAAAAGCTCCGTTATGAGCATCTTGAAAACAGGTTACTTCTTGCAGCCGATATAGGGTTATATCAAAATCCGTTGGACTCGGTCGACGTAAATAACGACTCATACATCTCACCCCTCGATGCGCTTCACATTATTAACGAGCTAAACGGCTCTGTTTTAGAATCTGACAAGATCAGTGCATTTTATGACACAAGCGGTGACGGAATACTCGCTCCCGTCGATGCCTTGACAGTGATTAATGACCTGAACCATCCAGAATTGTCCGATGATCTGTTTTCAGACAAGATCGAAATAGCGGCCGATTACCTTGAAGCAAACCATGACTTAATTGATCAACAGTTGATACCGATATCGGATCAGATAATTGGTTTGCATGAGAAGTTTCAAACGGTAGCCGACACTATTCGTGATCATCTAGACCTTTTTCTGGAATTCTCGATTGAGAACACTCCTGCGTTAAATACACAATTGGAAAAGCTCGAGGTTGCGTATCATGCGTCTCAGGAACTCTTTTACCAGGAATTTCTGGGGCTAAACCATGAATTTGACGTGGTGCAGCAAGAACTCGATCCTGATTTCGACCCAAGCATGACGGAAACCGACTCGGGTTTCGAATTCGATCCATCGGTTGAGTACAGCGATGAAGTTTTTGAGGAGATAGTCGAAGAGTTAGATGAACTGAACGACGAATATGAGATACCAGACTACAGCACAGCATATGAAGGCTACGACAACTATCTGGACGCTTACGATCCAAGCACCACGGAACTAAACGATTATGTTCTTGAGCAAGTTACGCCGGATGACTATGAGCAATGGGTTCTCGATGGTGGTGATTTTCAAGAGATGTTAGATGATCTTGACGAAGACGTTTTCGTCGGGGAAGTCGATATCGAGGATTACGTGACCAATACATTCGGTGACCCTACAGTTGCTGTGAATTACGTACAAAACCTCATCGATCACGGGTTTGTAGGTGAGCTTTTTTATGGCGATCTGAATGCCATTGGCGGCGAGTCCACCGGTTCTGGAATTGAATTATCCGATGGATCTATGCTGGAAATAGATTTACGTGACGACCCTCTTTTAGTAACTCTTGCACAAGAACTCGATGGCCAGAATGTGCTAGTAGACGGACATATCACTATTGTCACGGGTGTAGAGATACCCGAGCGCAGTGTGCTGAATGTACTGGCCCTCGTTAGCGAACCAACCATCAGAGACGTATCATCTTCACTGACTATTATTTCAGACCCATTTGTGGAGCAAACAGCGTTGATGCTTAATGAATTAGCAGATAGAGTCCGTGACGCCTAAGCAGGTGCAAACTTTACGAAGGTCTTAAGTTTGTGTTACGTTAGTGACACGCTTAATTAATTGTTCAGTTAGCACTATGAAGAGACTCGCAATCTTAACAGCAGGTGGTGATACACCTGCTCTCAACGCCACACTATACGGTGCAGCAAAGAAATGCTGTGAGATCGACGTTGAACTGATTGGACTAATCGGTGGATACAGATCGCTATTTGACGATACTGCACCACATGTCGCGTTAAATCCCTCGGGTGTAACGATTCCGGAGCTTGACCCTACATGGGGCGGAACGATTATTGGCTCTTCTCGCCATTATGTTGACGCGAGCGACGATAATTCAATCCGCAAGGCGATAACTAATCTCGAGCGGTTAAAGGTCGACGGACTTATCTGCGTAGGCGGCGATGGCACTATAAATGCAATGCAGGCACTGTCTAGCTCTTTACCGGTTGCGTTGGCTCCAAAGACGATTGATAACGATTTAGGATTGAATTATGCAAACGAAGGGAGCGAAGCGTCAGGAGAAGAGCGGCGAGCAATATTACCTAGTGAGATGATCAACTATGCAACTCCAGGCTACGCCACCGCAGTATTCGTTGCCGCTGATGGGCTATCTCGTGTACGAACAACAGCGGAGAGCCATTCCAGAGTAGCGATCGTGGAGGTAATGGGGCGCCATTCCGGCTATATCGCCGTAGGGGCATCTTACGGACAGCCCGATATTGTTCTTATCCCAGAATGTGCTATCGATCCCAACCAGCTCTGCGAAAAAGTGCGGGAAATCTACAAGTCACAGAAGCATGCCGTGATCGTTTGTGGAGAAGGTGTCGTAGGCGCAGATGGCAATGTAATTGGCTCCGCTAAAAATAGCACCGACCCCGCAGGAAATCTCTTGCTCAGTGGTGCTGCAGAAGGGCTCAAGCGCCTCTTGGTAGAGAACATCCCGGATTCGTTTTTCCAACAATATGGGAGTATGCCAGGATCCTCCAGTTCTATTTTCACTCGAAAAGTTGGGCATACACAACGGGGTGGACGGCCATTGTTGNTCGACCGATATTACGCGGCTCAGCTCGGCTCAAAGGCGGTAGATCTCTTAAATCAGGGGCAGTCGAACGTCCTATCAACGTTGCAATACGACAGTAATACCGGATTTAGTGTAGAGTCGCTTGAGGCCGACGAATTACGCGATTCAAACGGAATTATTCATGCAAGGAAAGTGCACCCTTGTTTTTATGATGCCGCCGAAATGCGAATATCAAGACTAGGTGTGGAATATCTGTTACCAATTTTTGAGAATGCGATCGCTNNTAGTGANATGGAGGCGGTGCGGCAGTCAGTCTTCGATTCGGGNAANTTNCATCATAAGTANGNNTCNGTTCAGGTCCGNATTGCNAGANGAACGCAGCATTTGNCNTAACAANCCNNAANTTAATNTAGNTTAANNATGNTAAAGNCCAGCCGNCGNAGTTTCCTAAAAGGAACCGGCGCNGCCGTTGCNTACGCAGCNTCACCGGTANACGCNGTNGAAGANTCCTTCNAGTTACGCTATATGCTCGCGAGTTCAATGTATGGNAAAACGAGNCTCGAAGANATCCTNCCNGANGTAAAGCGNACTGGCAGNGANTCGATTGACATATGGCCAATGGGNCATGCTAATCAACGNGAGCAAATCGAAGCNATGGGGCACGATCGTTTTCGNGATTTNTTNGANNANCACGATGTANGTCTGGGTATGACCACNCGATATGACCTTGGNCCTTATCGTCTGCAANANGAAATGANATTTGTNAAGGCATTTGGNGGCCATCAAATCGTTTGCGGNGCCAAAANTGCCAACGGTGATACCTTGAAAGANAAGGTGTCCAACTTCGTTAAGTCGCTGNCNGANCCGNTCANATTAGCNGAAGACTTAGGNNTAACAATTGGAATAGANAATCATTCCGGGTCACTGATAAGTTCGGCTGACTCAATCAAATATTTTTGCGACTTNTCNCCNTCCAAACACCTNGGAATTGCCCTTGCTCCATATCATCTACCNCAGGATGACAATCTGATTGCNCAGTTGATAGANCATTCAAANGANAAGCTAGNNCATTTCTATGCATGGCAGCACGGNATGGGATGNCACAAGCCCATGCCAAANCCGCTTGAGCTTCTACAACTTCCTGGACAGGGCGTTCTCGATTTTGGNCCGGCAGTAAAAGCATTGGCAAAAATCAACTANNACCGNCATGTCGAAATATTTATGCACCCAACGCCTAGAGGCATNCCCATTGTAGACGGCACCCAGGCCGTTGGTGANGTCATAAATCANGCCAGNGAATACATGTCTCGNGCTATTGGTCGAAGCGGAGTTTANGAAGCTAATTGTGCAATACGTTAACGCGGAGCACGCGGCACAATTCGAATCAGAGGGCTANTTCATCCTNGAATCCGTNATCANTGCCTCCTTNATGGAGACACTTGAATCATCNTGCGATGTTCTNATACAACTCATGCATGATGAGATGGANCGCTTGGGTACAGATCACATCCATATCAGCCATAGAGGCAAACGNTATCATATNGCNAAANAATTCAGGCAAGCNCCNGGGCTTGATCANTACGTNTTTNGTCANTTGATGGAGGAAATCTGCAGGCAAACATTGGGNAANAACGCCTATCTNTTTTACGANCAATATGTAGTCAAAGCNGCAGAACAGGGAATTTCTTTTTCATGGCATCAGGATTCNGGTTACCTNGGGTTCCCNCACGATCCTTATATCACTTGNTGGGCAGCNGTAGATGACATGACCGTNGAAAACGGAACNGCATGGATTNTNCCTTNCAGTCATTCTGAATCNAATGGANTGGTTGAGCANGTGCGAGATCCGNTTACNGGTGACAAAGCNGGNTATTTCGGNGAAGANANAGGAATACCAGTCGTNGTCCCCAAAGGTAGTGTTGCCGTCTTCAGCAGTCTNACGTTCCATCGNTCCGGNCCGAATCGNACNGANAAAATGCGNCGNGCATANGTAACNCAATACTCAAGNCNGCCAGTTATNGACCCTTCAACAAATNCACCGATACACTTGGCAATTCCGTTTATTANCGANGGTNAGGTNATCANCANGCAATAGGNTGTGCACCGTGGTAATAAGCTATGANCGGCGATAGAATATAAAAGATACNCCACATCTGGNTGGTGTTTTAATTGCGCTAANNCTGAACTCATTTGANNATAAATGGANTCGTTTAGATGAGAAATCTCACATTGTNGTTTGTCGCNCTACTGTTTTGCTTCACGTCCTTGNGTAACGCAGAAGATGGTTTCANACAAATCTTTGATGGGAAAACACTTAAGGGATGGGATGGCAACCCCGATTTCTGGAGTGTTCAGGAAGGTGCCATTACTGGGCAAACAACCAAAGAAAACCCTACCAAAGGGAATACGTTTGTAATTTGGCGAGGAGGCGAGCTCGAAGATTTTGAATTGCGACTGCAATTCCGAATTGTTGGTGGTAACTCGGGAATCCAATACCGAAGTAAAGAAGCTGGAAAATGGGTTATAGGTGGATACCAAGCTGATTTCGATGGAGATAACAACTGGACAGGTACGCTCTANGAGGAGCGAGGCCGAGGTGTTCTTGCCAAACGTGGAAACAAAGTTGAAATCAAAGCTGATGGTGCTAAATCAGAAACAGGAAAAACAACTGCAGAATCTGAGATTGTTGAATCCGTTAAGAAAGAAGGATGGAACGACTATACGATTATTGCTAATGGAAATGTACTGACGCATATCATCAACGGAAATGTCACAATTGAGGTTGTAGATAATCAAAAAGAGCGAGCTGCTACCAAGGGGTTATTAGCTTTACAGTTGCATGCCGGGCCTCCAATGCTTGTGCAATTCAAGAACATTCGGGTAAAACATCTCAACGATAAGACGTCTTCAGCTAAAAAAAAAAGATAGTCTTCGTAGCCGGAACAGCTAGCCACGGTTACGGATCACATGAGCACTTTGCCGGATGCATGATTCTTGCAAACAGCCTCAGAAGCGCGCTACCCCACTACGAGATTTCCGTCAATAAAAACGGTTGGCCAAAAACATCAGATGTTTTCAAGGATGCCGATTGTGTTGTAATGTACGCCGACGGCGGTGGGCGGCATCCTGTCAATCCAAAGCTAAATGAAATGCAAGCAGCGGTAGATGCCGGCGCAGGCGTTGTTTGTATTCACTATGGAGTGGAAGTGCCTAAAGGGCCGTCGGGCGAGAAATTCCTTGACTGGATCGGTGGCTATTTCGAAACGAATTGGTCTGTAAACCCACACTGGNTGGCAAAATACGACCAACTCCCCCAACACCCGATATGCAATGGTGTGCAACCTTTTGAAATTGACGACGAGTGGTATTTCCACATGCGTTTTCGTGAAGGTATGCGTGGAGTCACCCCAATCCTATCAGCGCACCCGCCTAAATCAACGATGCAGCGACCCGATGGTGCGCATAGTGGAAACGCGCATGTACGCGCGGCTATAGCACGCGGAGATATCCAGCATATGGCATGGGCGTCTGAGCGGCCTGACGGTGGTCGTGGATTCGGATTTACCGGTGGGCATAATCACTGGAATTGGGGCGATCCAAACTTTCGCAAAGTGGTACTGAATGCCATTGTTTGGTGTGCAAACGATCAAGTGCCAGTAGACGGCATCTCTGATAAGACGGTCACTTTGGAGACCCTCGAAAAGAACCAAGATTATAAACCACCGGCAAATTTCAATCGTAGGGCTATTAAGGAGCGTTTTCGGCTATCAAGCACTGATGCAAAACGCAAGGTAAATCTACCACTAGTAAAAAGCGGTATCGTCACATCAAAAACACCAGAACATCAGGTCAAGTTGGAAGCAGATATTAAGGGGGCAAGGAATCTATACCTTGTCGTTGGCGATGGTGGAAACGGATACGGATGCGACTGGGCGGATTGGATTGAACCACGTCTAATTGGCCCGAAGGGAACGCTGCGTCTCACCTCGCTAAAATGGAAATCCGCCCATTCTGAATTTGGTTCCGTTCAAGTTAATAAAAACTGCTCCGGCGGGCCTCTAAAGGTAAATGGAAAAGCAATCTCGGACGGAATTGGTACGCATTCCAACAGTGTTATCCATTTTGAGATACCGGAAGGCTATGAACGCTTCGTGGCCCACGGTGGACTTGATAACGGTGGCACGAATCAGGGGGATGGCGCTCACACATCCGTTCAATTCGCCGTATATATCGAGCCGCCAAACATCGGTGGAGATTCTGTAGCAACCAGCGATCGCGATCCTGAGCAAGCAGTCGATGGTCTTAACCTGAACGAAGGACTAGAAGCAACTCTCGTAGCGTCCGAACCGAAGCTACTTAGTCTCACCAATCTTGATATCGATCATCGTGGCCGAATTTGGGTGTGCGAGGTGGTGAATTATCGTCGACATAACGGAAAACGTGAAAAGGGCGATCGCATACTGATACTAGAAGATACTGATGCCGACGGTGTAGCTGATACACAAAAGGTGTACTACCAAGGACGAGATGTGGATTCCGCGATGGGAATTGCAGTACTCGGCAACAAGGTGATCGTCTCCTGCTCTCCTAACGTCATCGTATTTACTGATGAGGACGGTAACGACGTACCTGACAAAAAGGAATTCCTCTTTACAAAAACCGGACAGCCACAGCACGATCACTCCGCTCATAGTTTTCTTTTCGGCCCTGACGGAAAACTCTATTGGAATTTCGGTAACACCGGCAAGGCAGTTCACGATTCGAATGGAGACATAGTAAAAACCATCGACGGGCTGCCTGTAATAGACAATGGAAAACCGTTTTATGGTGGAATGGTGTTCCGTTGTGATTTAGATGGTTCTAACTTTGAAGTCTTGGCACACAATTTCCGGAACAATTATGAGGTTACGGTCGACTCCTTCGGTACACTTTGGCAATCAGATAATGATGATGACGGTAACAAAGGCGTGCGAATTAACTTCGTCATGGAACACGGTAATTACGGATACAGAGATGAATTAACCGGAGCAGGTTGGAAGGCAGATCGTACGGGCGCACACACGGATATACCATTACGCCATTGGCATTTACGTGATCCGGGGGTTGTGCCCAATCTTCTCCAAACGGGTGCCGGTTCTCCTACTGGCATAGCCATATATGAAGGTGATTTATTACCCTCCGTCTATCGCAACCAAGTAATTCATTGTGATGCCGGCCCGAACATCGTTCGCTCCTATCCGGTAAAGAAAAACGGCGCCGGTTACGATGCGAAAATTGTAGATGTTGCTAAGGGAATCGATAACTGGTTTCGGCCAGCAGATGTATGCGTCGCTCCAGATGGCTCACTCTTTGTGACAGATTGGTATGACCCTGGCGTTGGTGGACATAATATGCAAGACCTGCAAAGAGGTCGGCTATTTCGAATTGCACCCCCGAGCACAAAATATGAGGTCCCGAAATTTGATTTTTCAACGGTCGAGGGGTCTATAGAAGCATTGAAGAATCCAAATAATAGTGTGAGATATTTGGCATGGACCGCTCTTCACGATTTTGGCCTTGATGCCGAAAGCGCGTTATCAAAAGTTTTTGATGATTCCGGCGAAAACCCACGGATTCGGGCAAGGGCGCTTTGGGTTTTAGGAAAGACCGATGCCATCGGTGCGAAATACGTCGAGAAAGCACTGTTGGATGGCGACGGAGACATCCGCATCGTAGGGATACGCTTGGCTAAGCAACTCGGCTTGGATATTTCTAACGTGGTATCGCAACTCGTTGATGATAAGGACATACGAGTTTTGAGGGAATGTGCGATTGCCCTTAGAGGGTGCGGTTCAGAAAAAGCGCCGTTACTTTGGGCGCAATTGGCATCAAAGCATGATGGAGACGAT
>PBIV01000021.1 GCA_002720935.1 Rickettsiales bacterium
GCCAAGCTCAGCCCAAGCCCCAGCTTCAGTTGGGGCTGAGTTTGTTGTAGATAGACATTCAAAGTTTAGCTTTGATCCTACGGGTGCTGAGTGGGATACGGTAAAAGCAATTACAAATGACAGCTATTTCGAGTTTCAATTACCGGACAACCTCAGGGCTGCAAAGTTTGCTTATTCTGATTCCGAAGAACTTCTCGCCTGTTTTTCCTTAGAGTTTGAGTCGCGTCGGGCCCGTTTGCACGTATTCAATCTACTTAGGGACAGGACTTCCCACGGAGTTGCATTTGACATCGAGCAAATAGTCGACAATCAGTCGGACGGTCCTGAAATTGTCTGGTCTCATCGTCGCACGTTTCTTGTCGGCTCAAGGCGAGGTCTATTTAGCGTTGTGATTCCGGATCCCGTTTCGCCCCAAACTAAGCTCATCGTAGACCGGCTTTCTGCTGAACCTGTCTACGCAATTAGAGCTGACTATGATAACGGGCATTTCTATGTGTTATCTGATTCTGAAGAGACCACAGTTCGCGAGCTACAACAATGGCAATCAAGCGACAGTGAAGGACACAGGCTGGACAAAGTTCTGATAACCGATTCATATAGTTCCGCTACCATGCAACTGGCCATTAACACCGAGGACCATATCGCAGCAATATCAGCTGGCAGCACATTGTTTACCTATGATCTCACAACTGGGAAGCGAATATCATCCGTCGACGCAGCATTTACGACCCAAACAGACTTAAGTAAGACGACAATCAAGTCTGTCGTATTCATACCTCCAATAGCACTTGGAGGTAATCGCAATTTTTCCTACATCGCGTTTTCCGGGCACAACAAACGTGTAGAACTCTACTCGCTTAATCATCAATCGGGTGCGATGAAACCGGAGTTCCAATATAAGACCCATCTAGGAATGGTTCAAAGCCTTGATTATGACCGCAAAAGTGGTTGGCTGCTTTCGGCCGGTAACGATGGTATCATCGCGTGTTTTACACCGCATTCGCGAGAGAAACGTTTCAGCCTGATTGAACACCGCTCGGAAATCCTACAGACATCCTTTCACCACAACGGAGCATACGTCATTTCCAGCAGTTTTGATGGAAAGGTCATAGTTCGAAAACGACTCTTCTCACATCGGACAGTTTTGCATAGTGCCCATTCACACCAGCGGCTACATGGAGCTCCCAGCATCGTCTCTGATGGCGAGACCGGGCTCTTCATTTATGGCAATGATGTCACCTCTGACTTCACTTTGCACCACATTGACCTCTCGACAGGTGAGGCCGTTAATGGCCCACAACAACTTTCTGCCGTGCCAGGTAAAGCCTCATCTTCTCCAAATGGCAAGGAATTCATGATTCCCCTTTCTGATGGCACCGTTCATATTGTTCGAATTGAAAAAGAAAGATTGAAATTATCGTCGGCGGCCGCGTTATCAGACTCAGTCACTGGCACGGTGACAAATGCACGCGTTTCAATTTACTCAGATTACACGAGCAGCTTTTTTGTCTCATTACTTACAAGCAATAATGACGAAGTTATCGCCGCATTATCTCCGGGCACTGACATCCTGAGTCCGATGTCGACAACACCTTCATTATCTCCAATTGCGCCACTGATAGCTGTTGATAAATTCGGGCATCACATGGTAAGTGTCTCGCCTATCCGGGCCGGTCGTGACTATGACCTTCAAGTACGTCTCTATGAAATCGAGGTTGACCGACTGACGCAACTCGCCAGTGGCATAATTAAACGCTCTAAATTGCCCCGTGATGTCGCCATTGTCACCTCTGGTACACAGCAAAAACAGGAATCCGGGGCAATATTACCTCGCATCTTCGTTTCAACAGAGTCGCCCACCGTATTTGAATATGAAATACCCGTCGGTCAGGCCGGCGAGATCCGTCCCAATCGTAAATACTTAGGTCATTACATGGACATTAAAGATTTAGTGGTCTCAAACGATCAGCGACGCTTAACCAGCTTTGGAGGTGACGGTAATATATGCACTTGGGATCTGGAAACCGACGTGGACCAGGAGGGTGAATTAGCAACTGCTGTCCTCCTTTCCCGCTGGCACGTAAAACTTAAAACTTACGGTGGGATGACCGCTAATCGGAACACTGGCGCCTTGTTATTCGCTTATGACAATGGTTTTTCTACCATCCCCTGGGACACCAATACCTCTACAAATTGATCTAGCGAAAGAATGAATTGCATTTCTTCTGCAGATCATAAATATTTCATGTCCATTTCTCGTCCAAATGTCAATTATCTGTTTGAGTAAGTATTTCGTAGTTATTTGTATGAGCTCATTAGGATAGGAGGCTAATCAAATGGACCGCAAGACAATACAACTAATTGCGCATTTAGTTGTGAAAGATGGACCCGATAAGGGTAAGACCTTCTCAATCTCTAACGGCTCAGTTCTTACTATAGGAAGGAAACACACAAACGACATTATCTTGACAGATCCTACCGTGTCTCGTGCGCATTGCATTATTAAACTGAAACTACCCGTGTTGATACTCGATGATCTATCAAGTACATCCGGATGCTTTCTCGAAAAACGTCGTGTATTTACCGCTGTGATACGTCCACGACAGAGGTTTTCGTTAGGATCCAGCATCGTACAGTTTTGCATGGAATTACCTAAAGCAGACTCGTCTCACCAACGATTTAATCGTCGAGCTGATATCAAATTTACTCACAGATGGACGTCTGCCTAACCTGTCTCGGCTTTCGCCGGCCGCGAGCGAGTGTTTGTTGGAGGGACACAAAGTGATTACGTCGATGCTATCGGAAATAGCAATCTGTGGTCACGCATTCCAATGGCTGACCAGGCCACGCCGATCAGATTATCTAACCAACATCCTTCCAATGTGCTTAATGACGCTGACGTCGATGAGGTCTTTCTTGGAACTGGTGACGACTGGCTATTTTGGGATGATGCCACCGATACCATTGACAACATTAATCCACTCGACGCGAACGAACAACAAAAAGTCATCGATCTATAACCCTAGTCTACAACGTGTACAGCGCGATCGGCCGCAATAACAGTCTCCTTTTTTTCGATTTTTAGTGTCCAGCTGACACCACTAAAGGCAATTTCCGTTTAGTTACAAACCGTGATTGTCATCTGTTAAATAGGACTAGGAAATGTGCGATTTCAAACGGCGACTTGTTATAGAAGAACTAGAGTCTCGGAATCTTCTCTCGACCATTACGAGTAATTCACTCTTGCGTCCGGATGTTGATACACCCGACTGCACAGTATTTCGAATTATCGATGGCACGGGTCACAACGACCACATTAGCATCACATCATCCATGGTGCCAAACAAATACAACGTGTTGATCGACTCCTATAAACGACCAGACCGAGATCCCAGTTCGCTCATTAGCTCCATATCTTACACCGTTAAAAAGGGAATTGACTTCAATGACGTCATTTTGGTCACGTCCGGTCCAGGTAACGACAAAATTCAAGTTAGCGAGTCGATAACTACAAACTTTCGAATAAATGCAGGGAGTGGTAGAAACCTTATCTACAGCGGCAGTGGAGATGATATTCTCTATGCCAAAGATTCTCACAATGAACTTTTTGGAGGAAATGGCGACGACCTCCTTTTTGGCGGTACAGGGTCAAACATCCTCGGTGGCGGTGAAGGGAATGACGTACTAGTTGGCTCTCATTCGATCGATACCCTTTATGGCGGACCGGGAAGGGATTTATTGGTTGGCTTTGAAGGAAATGACAGATTAGATGGTCAATCAGGAGATGACTGGTTATTTGCTGGTGATGGTGCCGATCACTTGTATGGTGGAGAGGGAAACGATGCTTTATTTGGTGGGAAAGGCGATGATAGTCTATATGGCCAAAAACACGATGATACCATATACGCAGATGGTGGAATTAAAACTATCTCCGTTACCGTTCCCGGACCGCTACCTCGAATCACACATCAGCGTTATGCCTTTGAGGTAATCGCCGACCGATGGCGCCAGACTAATCATCAAACCATTTCTGACTTTAACGACAAGTTTGCAATACACGAGAACGCATTTTTTGGCAGAGACACGGTTCGCGGCGGTCAAGGGGACGACTACATCGATGGCGGACCAGGGCGAGACAGCCTATACGGTGAAGGAGGTAATGATGAAATTCATGCTGGGCGAATTACGTCTGGGCACGACATCCCACACTTTCAATATCAACAGATTTCGACACGCGGAGATTATCTTGACGGTGGTTCTGGGGCTGACCTGCTCCTTGGTTCGATGTTGCAAGACGAAATACACGGTGGTGGAAATAGTGACATTATCGTAGGAGATGGCTATGCAGTTACTGCCGGTGTCCACGGTGGACGCACCTCCTCTGGCACTCTTTATTTTCCGGACCCCTGGCAATCAACCACCAACAACTTTGGCCTCATTCATTATCAACCATTGTTTAAAGACTCAGTCGTTGATGACATCATTTACGGTGATTCCGGAGCCGACAAAATATATGGTGGCTACGGGAATGACGTACTCATAGGGGGTGAAGGAAACGATGTAATTCTCGGAGATAGCGGTTATCAGGAGTCCTATTGGAAATACGGTCAAATTACCCAACCGGGCTTAGACCTCCATTTTCAGATTTTTGGTGCGCCATCAAGTTACATAAATAATTCACCATTTGTTAACCCTCTAAAACGCCTGGACTATTTAACCGGGCATCCTGATCTAATTTTCGGTGGCAAGGGAGATGACCTCGTGCACGGTGGGCCCGGTGCTGATTACATACTTGGAAACGAAGGGAACGACATCCTTCACGGGAATCAGGGAGATGACGTAATACACGGCGACTTTAATTGCTATAGTACCCCTGGGATCCTCCACAATTATCTACAAGAAACACCCTGGCAGAATGGCAATATCACTTCATGGGCGCCATTACCTCAAATAGCACCTGGGCCTCTCGACGACCATACATATCATGACCATATATTTGGTAGCGAAGGAAATGACCTGCTATTTGGAAATATTGGTGATGACATGATGGACGGTGGTCACGGCAAGGATCGGCTCTATGGCGATGCTGGTAACGACGGCCTAAATGGAGGCTCCCACCGAGATACGCTATTTGGCGGTACTGGTGAGGATATGTTATTTGGCGGGCAGGACTATGTAAAGGATGCGATTTTCGGAGAAACCGATCAGGATACGTTCTATCACTGGAAGTTTCATTTTTTGAACAAGGATTACATTGCTGACAAGGATTCTGACGAAACTTTACGACGATGGTGGTCGATCGCTCCACCGTTTATGCCGGACTTCGACTAGTAAGCATCTGGACCGGGGTATACGAATTAAAGGCAAATGGTCTGACTGCTCCGATTTATTTCAAACCATACTAATGCACTACCACAGGCCTTTTGAACATTAACGCAGCCTATTGTTTAAAATGTAGCCAGCTCGCCCTAGCCTATCGCCTGTAGACACATGATCAAACCAACCCATAGCTCCGACTCAGATCAGCAAACAATGTCGACGTTCCGTTATTCACAGGAACTTCGTCGCACGATTCGGCTTTTTGGTTCATTCGCTGTCGCATTTTCCTTCATCTCGATCACTACAGGGATTTTTGCAAACTACGACACCATGTTGGACACGTCCGGACCTGTAGGCATCTGGATGTGGCCGATTGTTACGGTTGGTCAGTTGCTCGTAGCTCTAGTGTTTGCAGAACTAGCTGCCCGAATGCCGATCACTGGATATTCCTACCAATGGGTGACGCGACTAGGAGGGCATGCATGGGGTTGGATGACTGGTTGGGTCGCATTTTGTTTCCTTGTAATTGTGGTACCATCCGTGGACCACGGTGTAGCAAGCGTCATTGGATATATGGCGGATATACCAGAGGGTTCACAAAAGCTAACTGTTATTGTTTGCGCTACGATAACGATTCAGGCGGTGATACATGTGTTCGGAGTAAAACTGGCCGACCGTATAAATTCAATTGCAGTCTTTACTGAAATCGTGGGAATGCTGGGCCTCATTATTATCCTGGGTGTACTCCTTATAAAGGACGGCGCATCTGGGGAAATGATAACCGTCCGGGGAGATCATATTACCGACGCGTCGTGGATAACCACCTTCTTGATGGCGGCATTAATGGGCGCCTACACTCTTGTGGGTTTTGAATCCGCAGCAAATCTCTCAGAAGAAACTGTGAATGCCGGATCAACAGTACCAAAGGCAGTTATTTGGTCAGTACTAGTAAGTGGAATCGTCGGAACGGTATTTCTGTTAGTCACAACCCTATCGATTGGAGACTTAGGGGAAGTAATAGATGCGACGTATGCATTACCAACCATTATTGAGTCTCGTTTGGGCAGCGTTATTGCAAATGCATTCTTTGTTCTTGTGATTATCTCTATATTTGCTTGCGGCTTAATTATCATGGCCTCCGGATCACGTCTCATATACGCAATGGCTCGCGATGATGTATTCCCGATGTCCGACATGTTTTCGAGCGTTTCAGAAAAAAGCGGGGCGCCCATACCGGCAGTTGTGCTAATGCTGGCACTTGGTCTACTGGCCGAGTTATTTTCGGAGTCCTTAGAACAACTCCTGTTGGCGGCAGCTGTTTTACCAGCGTTGATCTATCTGAGCACAATTGTTGCTTATTTAAAGCAGCGAGATTCAATGCCACTGCGGTTTGGGACATTTACGCTCGGGCGTTTTGGTAAGCCAATCGGTGTTATGGCAGCGGGTTGGTTGTTGTTGGTGATTGGTGTTTTGACGATACCAGAGGAATTCCAGTTCACGGCACTAGTTTCGCTTTTGTTATGCTTATCGGGGCTCATTCCGTACTATCTATGGGCGGCAGGAAAAGATAACGCGCATGGCAACTCGTAGTTTTATGCGTTTGCTGTTTTACAGGTGGAGCGGGGGGGGCAGAGGTCGTGATTGGGTTATTGGCAGTTAGGCGTAGTGTCCGTATAATTCTTAGTTATCGGGCGATTAGCTCAGTTGGCTAGAGCGCCACGTTTACACCGTGGATGTCGGGGGTTCGAGTCCCTCATCGCCCACTCTTACCCGTTGTTGTAAGTCCTTCTGAATCCGTCTCTTACGGATACCTGACGCGTGTGGGCGGCAGTGCAGATGTTTTCACTTGTACTATTTGTACTACTTTGGAGAACCGCTATGCACCCTCGCAAAAAACACCAGCTGAAAATCCCTAAACTTAGACACCAAAAGTCCAGAAACTGCTGCGTTGTACGCCTCGACGGTAAAGATCACTACGGACCAAAATGGAACGCCGGCGATGCCGAATCCTGGTATCAACAACTTATCAGCGACTACCTTCACCGGCAGCAGGCACTTGCCAGACTTACAATCGTGAGTGTCCGGGATATGACGCTTCAGTTCCTCGAATATTCAAAAGCCCGACATAAACCCGAGACCAGCAGCAACTATGCCCGCGCATGCCGATACCTCTGTGACGTTGCCGGTGACCTGGATGCCTGCCAGCTGACACTGTCGCACATTGAATCACTGCGCGACATACGCATTGCCGCCGGAAATCGCCGCAAGTACATCAATGATATGGTCGGACGCGTCAAACAGCTCATCAAATGGTCACAGCGCTACATGTACATGACCAGCGAAACGGTCGCCTCCATCCTGGCACTCGAGCCCATCTCAGCGAATCATCCGTTTGTCACACCCAGTGAGCCGGTACGCCCGGTGAGCGTCGACCTGATTAACCAGGTCCTCCCGCATCTAAACGACACCGTACGCGCCATGGTTCGACTGCAGCTTTACAGCGGCGCACGCCCGGGTGAGATCATCCGTCTTAAACCTGAGCGAATGGACACGAGCGACGACGTCTGGATCTACCGACCCGACTCGCATAAGACCGACAGCTACGGCCACATCCGGCAGATCGCGTTTGGGCCAAAATCAATTCCGATCCTGGAAACCCGCATGGACCGACCGGCCGGAGGTTACGCCTTTAACAGTGACCGGCAAGATCCGGCAAGCTGCTACAGCAAGGATACCTACGGCCGTGCCATTCGCCGCGGCTGCGAGCGGGCCGGTGTCAGCCGCTTTACACCTCATCAGCTGCGCCACACTGCAGCCACCTTTATCCAGCAGCAGTATGGAATCACCGGAGCGCAGCTCATGCTCGGACACTCCAGCCCTAAGACCACCGCGATCTATGCCCAGCAGAATCTTACACTGCAAAAAACAATCGCCCAGGCTCTTAGCTAGCAGGATGCATCACCAAAAGCCAACAACCTGTATGAGCGATGTTATTCCGCCACCACAGAGCTGTTAGAGGACTTTTGGCAAGTGGCCGGCCAGGAGAATTGCACATGCTGCGGCAGCAGGTTGGCTATTAGGTTTAGCCAAAGACCATGGCGATCCAAAATAAAACATATAACCAGATTTCCGGGAAAACGACTATTAGAATTGCTAGCACCAGCAAAGTAACAAAACAACCCAAGATGCACCCAGGTGCAACCGAACCGCTCGATTCGCCAGGTTCGCTTGATTCACCAGGTTCGCCCGTTTCGCCAGGTTCGCCCGTTTCGCCCGATTCGGGAACTTGTGGAATCTCAAGCGTCGCTCCGCATTCGCATTGCCCCGGCTGACCTGCCTGATCATCCGGCACTTCGTATTCCGCGTTGCAGTCCGGACAGCTGTATAATATCGGCATTCTCTTTAGCTCACGCTTTGCGATGGCGTCTTACCAATGTCGTATTGGACACCTGTTGCGGGATTATTTTCTTTCGTCGCTGGCCTCTGCTTCGGCTTTGTCGCTCGGTCTGTCAGATGAATTATTTGAGTCGATAAACCCAGCGCCCGCCTCAAGCAGCCGTCGCGCTCGCTCTGCCCGCTGCTCGGGAGTTAGCGGTGGTTTTTTGATTTTGATCTTACCGCTTCTCACAAGCGGGTCGAGCGTCTTAATAATCAGAGCACCATGAGCAATTTTAGGGGACGATTTATCTAGCGGATCATTTCGCATCGCCGGTGGTGGCCAGGAATCGACAAAGATCGTTTTTATTCCGGTGTGTTCAACAAGCAAATGCCCGCCGATATCGGTCTTGGCACTACCGTCCTGCTCCTTCTCGGGCTCAATAAACCGCAGCTTGGCATCTTTATGCAGTAAAACCCGCCAGCAATAAGATAAATCATTACCATCGACATCGGTGGGTCTGTCGGGATAAAGAACAATCATTTCAGCAATACCTTCGTTATCAGCGCTAAGCTCGCCGACCAAACCACCGGTATGCATATGTCCACCCACGATATAGTAGCTGGCCCGCTGACCCTTCTTGGTGAGTGTGACGAACCCATCTTTATCTATTTGGCCATTTCGTATTGCCTCCTGTTGAAAGCGCGAATTCCCGGCAGCATGGAGCACCGAGGTAAACAGCAGCAGGATAATCAGAGAGTTTTTCATTTGATTTCTCTTCGGGCAAACTTGTTTGGAATTGCGGGTCATCAATGCGAGCGCATCACGGTTCTAAGTCCATTTTGACACAAATCATCTAGTCCTGCAGACATTATTTGTAACCCTCCAGGGGCTCTGATAGACTGCGCAGCAATCAAAACGGAAGNCACTGGATGAAACATTTTGCACAACGGAGTAANGCAATGNCNAAAAACGAATATTGGAAAGAACTCTTAGANGAATTCGAAGGAATNGTTGAGGGGATAGAAGACTCTGCCGAGGAGAGTTGGTGGAAAGAAGTCCAACACCGTGGGGAAGTCATTGAACAGNNNAAGCGAAAATGCTTTCCGGACACGGATAGTTACCGCCGCATTCNCGACTGTCCGGCTTTCATGTTTGCCCGGGTCACAAGAGAGCTGCTCGCCGATAAGACNCATCCGGTAACAGCTTATATCACTGCAAAAGAGCTGGANCTGTTTCCTGCNGCAANCGTAANCCAGGNCTTCGTCTTAATAACGTCAAACCCTAAAGCGCGGCTGGGACAGGAAGTCCTGTGCAAAACGCATCTGCTTGTTCCGACGATTGACAGCTTTGATGAAATCCCAAGATTCAAGACAATTGAACGCTCTGATGCCATTCGTAGCGCAAAACGATGGATCAGGTATATCAAAAACACTATCAAAAGTGGTCTGTCAAATCCCAACTCAAAGGCCGGCCGGCCGCGCGAAGATAAGAAGTTCATCACTGTCTTTCTACATAAAGAAAGTGGTTTGCTATCCACAAGCGAGTTAACAAAGCNCTACAANTANAAANNTAAANNNTCNNTCTATCGNGCNNTTAGANANGGTANAANACNNTTTNAAGGCATGAAAAAACGTGAGCGNGAATTAGAGATCGAGCAATTTTGTAATATTTATTGCATAGAAACAGCGGTATTTAGACACCTTTTGTAAAAAGGTGCAACAAAATATCAGGTGGATAATTTCGGTATTTTGCGCCACCCCACAATCTTCTTTGAACTGAAACTATCTCTTCAAAGGAAAACTGTGATGGCAAATGCAAAAACCGTTCTCACGCTGGCCCAGGCCGCCCAGCTCATTCCGCATCGACCAGGAGCAAATACTCTATGGCGATGGAGCGCAAAAGGTATCAATGGCGTGAAGCTTCAGACATTTAAGGTTGGGCGTAGTCGCTGCACAACCGCTGCCATGCTTGCTGAATTCGTTCGGAATTCCGGGTTACCGGCAGATTGCGATATTTCTACGGATCAGTTTGAGCTTTGATAGCTATACGTTTGCTTAAGGACTATAGCAATGATTCATCTTTCAGGGTGGATAAAGCTTCCAAGATGGCTCATGGGCACAGAAGTCTTTGAGGATAGTCGGTTGTGGCATGTCTACAGCTATCTGCTTACTCAGGCTAATTATGAACCGCGAACACTTCGAAATGGAATTCATTTGGATATAGGCGAGTGTGTCATTTCCCAANAAAGGCTTGGCGCNCTGTTAAACATTCCCAGGGAATCGCTTAGAAATCAATTGAGTCGACTCGAGGTCTTGCAACTCATAAGCAGGCGAGTGCTGGGTGGCCGGAAGGGCACACTCGTTAAAGTCTTGGAATATAGGCAAATGCAAGAGAAGTATGGTGAAGCGTGGCCGGAAAACCAGCCATATAACCACTCAGCCANCAAGGCGNNAAANCCATCAGGTAACCCGCCACAGAATAAGAAGATAATAATTAAAGAAGAAAAGAAACAAAGGGTTTGTTTTGATTCTCTAGATTATCCTGAGCCCTTAGCTACCAGCGAGGTTCGCGAGAGCATCATCAAATGGGCTGAATATCGAGGCAACAGTCTCTCAACCGAGCAGCTCCAAAGCCTTATAAATGCCAATGCACATTCCAGGNCATCGTGTTTCTGCAGGTCCATTGAGCACTCTATCGCGTCGGGATGGAAGTCAGTAAATCCCGCTCCTGATGACAAGATGCTGGNAAAACACCCGCCGATAACCAAACCGCTGAANTCAGAGAAAGAGCGTCATCTAGCCGCCTGCAATTCAGAGCTGCATACGGTTATGGCAAAACTAAAGACAGCCATCGATTCGGAGAAGCATGCGCTACTCAAAGAGAAAGAAAGGTTAATAGCTTTACGCGACCGTNTAGAAGCTAGTAAATAAAGTCTACGGTGTTTTTGTTCTCTTCGCGCTGCAGGGGAACTGGAAATGTTCCAAAAGAACCTACCCACTTTATTGTTTGAAACCCGATTTTTTGCGTGATAGGATCGTGTTTGATAGGCAATAAAAAANCCGCGTTACCCGTAAGGGCAACGCGGCTTTGTGTTAAGACTCTTTCGAGTCAAGGTCGCTCCTTTCGGAACGTTGCCTACGAATGTTTCGTCTTTGTTGCGAAAAGACTAACAGGTAGGAATTGGTTACACTTCCCAAAGTTTACCCTTACTATGCGCGGCGATCAACACTTTTGAGGATTTTCGTAATGGCAAAACTACGCATTGGTCTTGATGTTGGTAATCAGTCAATTGGTTGGTCCGTTATTTCTCCGGAGCAGTCTGAGATTATAGCTTCTGGTGTTTTCATCTTCCCGGAGGGCGTCGCCCGTGATAACAGTGGTGGTGAGAAATCTAAGAATCAGACGCGCCGAGAGGCCCGGGGCACACGCAGGCGCATTGCGCGTACGAAACGCCGCAAGAGGATTCTTAAAGACGCGCTAGTTACTTTAGGAATGTTCCCCAGCGATCACACGCAGCAAAACACCCTAATGGAAGTTGATCCTTACCAGTTGCGAGCGAAAGCTCTGGATGAACCGCTTGAGCCCTATGAACTTGGACGCGTGTTCTATCACCTGGCGCAGCGACGCGGGTTTTTGTCCAATCGCAAGACAGATGCCGGCGGCGATCAGGGTACAGTCAAACAATCAATTTCTCAGTTAGATGACGACATCAAGACCGCCGGCTGCCGCACGATGGGCGAATACTTCCATAACCTTAATCTTGAACGTGACCATACTGCTCCTGTAACGGAAACGGTCAGAGGCCGGCACACACGTCGAGTAGATCCCAAAGCTAATGACGAAGGGGATCTATTCAGTTATGAACAGGAATTCGAATTAATCTGGAATACGCAGTCCGAATATCACCCGGAGCTTTTATCAGAAACTCATAAGCACGGCGCATCAGGCCCGCAAAGATTCCCAAAAGTGCCTTCACCCTTACCGGAAGGTTCATCGTGGCTCGAAGCCTACGGCATCAAGGGCATCATCTTCTTTCAACGTAAGATGTACTGGCCAAAATCTATGATCGGCCAATGCGAACTAGAGCCAAG
The DNA here is from genome assembly GCA_002720935.1 of Rickettsiales bacterium. Lineage (GTDB taxonomy): Bacteria > Pseudomonadota > Alphaproteobacteria > Micavibrionales. The sequence continues at coordinate 12,790 of PBIV01000021.1, forward strand.
TAGAAAACGTTGTGCTCGCTCGGATCGTCATGCACAACTGTTTCGAATCTATCAGGAGCTGGCAAATCTCCGGTGGCAACAGCCTCACAGCTCCGAGGAATGCCAACTTTCGCCTCTTCAAAGAGAGACTCTCTTAAAGGAGTTGACAACAAAAAAAGAACTCAAGTTCAATAAGATGCGCGACCTGCTCAAACTCGGTGATCTGGCGGTGTTTAATCTTGAACGCGGAAACCGAGCCGGCATTAAGGGACATGAAACCGATTACATACTCTCACGCAAGAATGCTATTGGAACGCTGTGGCATGAATTGGCTGACGAAGCTAAAGACGCCATTACAAATCTGCTTATCCATGAAGAGCGTGAAGACATTGTGCTGCAAACACTCATCAACAAATACGATATACCGTTAGATCTCGCGGCCAATGCTGTGATGGTAAATCTACCGGATGGGCGAATGAGTTACTCCCGCCATGCAATTGAACGACTGAATCCTCACCTCAAGGAGGGAAAGATTCTTATGGGTAACGATGCCTCTGATTCAGCCATCCACGCTGCAGGCTATCTAAGACCCGACGAACAGGAAATCGACATCGGTAAGTTTCTGCCCGCGCCTCCCGAAATCACCAACCCGATCGTACGGCAGGCGGTCAATGAAGTTAAGAAACTCGTGAACCATTTACTCCGGGAGTTTGTATACAGTCATGATCACCAACTTGAATCGATCCATATCGAACTTGCTCGTGAGGCCAAACTAAGCGCCCAACGCCGAAAAGAGCTTATGTTTGAGCAACGCGAGAACATGAAAAGACGTAACAAAGCAAAAGAAGAAATGCCCGAGCATGTCTCCAGAAGTCGCAACAACGTTAATCGATACCTTTTGTGGATGGAACAGGACCAAAAATGCATCTATTCCGGGAGAAACATTAGCCAGACTCAACTATACGATGGCTCTGTCGATGTAGATCATATCCTTCCAAGATGGCGTAGCCTGGATAACAGCATGATGAATAAAGTCGTCTGTTTTCGCAGTGAAAACGAGGATAAGCGAGATCTGACACCCGCTGAATGGCTTGAAGACTCAGACCCGGATAAATTTCAACAACTACTAACCATCGCACGAAAAGTCCGACTGCCGTATCCGAAATTAAAACGACTTACTCGGAAAAATATAAAACTAGAAGATTTCGTCGAACAGAATTTACGAGATACGTCTTACATTGCGACATGCGTAAAGAATTATCTCAAGACGTTAGATTGCGAGATTCTCTCTCCTCACGGCTACATGACCAGTGAACTTGCGCACCAATGGGGGTTACACCCGCTGCTGAATGAGGACGGTAGTCGATCAAAGAATCGGAGTAATCATAAGCATCACGCAATAGATGCCATAGTCTTGGCGCTAATCGACCACAAAACTCTTAACGAATTAGCCACATCGCGAGGCAAGGATATGCCCGCACCGTGGGAGAATTTCCGGCGTGATGTAGCTAACTCGCTTTCTCGAATTAACGTTTGCCATAAACCACAAAGGCGAATTAGAGACGCACTTCATGAAGACACTATCTACGGCAGCACACAAAAAGTTGCAGAAGGCTTTAAAGCAGACACAGATGAACGCCCATGGGCCAAGGATTGGATCGAGGACGAACAGAAGGTAGTTCGAAGAAAACCTGTTACTCAGATCACAAATGCGAAACATTTAGATAAGATTCGTGATCACTCAATACGAAAGATATTACAAGACCACGTGACAAATCTCGGTCATGACATCTCTAAACCGTTTCCCAAAGGTGTATTCGAAGGCGACAATTCCCCTTCAATGCCATCTGGCGTCCCAATAAAGAAGGTGCGAATGGT
>PBIV01000022.1 GCA_002720935.1 Rickettsiales bacterium
TATAAAGCACCACGTGAAATTTTATGGATGCTTGGTGTGGCTATTTTCCTTCTTATGATGGCAACGGCCTTTATCGGATATGTTCTACCTTGGTCACAAATGTCAGGGTGGGGTGCGACGGTTATTACATCGCTATTCTCTGCTGTTCCGCTTATTGGTGATGGTATCGTGACATGGTTATGGGGTGGTTTCTCGGTTGGTAACCCGACATTGAACCGTTTCTTTGCGCTACACTTCTTATTGCCGTTTGTTATTGCTGGTGTCGTTGCTTTACACGTTTGGGCGCTTCATATTACAGGCTCTAACAACCCACTTGGAATTGAACCAAAGAAAAAAGATGACACAATTCCATTCCACCCATATTACACAATCAAGGATTCACTTGCGATTGTTGTGTTTATGATTGTCTACGCTGCGATTGTTTTCTTCTATCCGGATATCTTTGTTCACGCGGATCACTTTGTTGAGTTTAACGCGCTTGTAACACCGGCTCAGATTGTTCCTGAATGGTATTTCTTACCGTTCTATGCGATTTTGAGAGCGTTCACATTTGATATTGGATTGTTTGGCACTGTTCTTTTATCGGCTAAACTACAGGGCGTTATCGCAATGTTTGGTTCGATCATTGTTCTGTTCTTCTTACCATTCATGGATAGATCGCCAGTTCGCAGTGCTCGTTTCAGGCCGCTTTATAGAATTGCGTTAATTCTGTTGGTTGTTGACTTGTTCATCCTTGGTTACGTTGGTGCTCAGCATGCTGAAGAGCCATATATTACAATTGGTCAGCTTGCAACGGCTTACTACTTTGCGTTCTTCTTTGTGATTATTCCATTGTTGAATAAGTTTGAAAAACCAAAGCCTTTGCCAAATAGCATTAGCGAAGCAGTTTTAAGTAAATAAAGACGAGATTGATTAATTAAGGTAAAAAAAATGAATATACGTCATACAATTTTTAAAGTTTTAATTCTGGGCTTATGCGTTGCTTTTACGTCACCTGCACAAGCAGCAGGGGATGCAAAACACCCGATTGATGTCAAATGGCAGCATGATGGTTGGTTTGGGACTTTCGATCAAGCGTCATTACAGCGCGGATTTCAGGTCTACAGACAGGTTTGTTCAGCTTGCCATAGCATGGATTTAGTTGCCTATCGTAACTTGATGGATTTGGGCTATACAGATCAACAGGTTCGCACAATTGCTTCTGAATACACATTTGAAGCAGGGCCTAACGATGAAGGCGAAATGTTTGAGCGTCCAGGTGTTCCTGCCGATCGCTTTAAAAACCCATACCCAAATAAAAAAGCCGCAGCTTACGCAAATGGCGGGGCGCTTCCACCTGATTTATCATTGATCGTAAAGGCGCGTCACTATAATGAAGATTATATCTATTCATTATTAACAGGCTACCGTGAAGCTCCAGCTGATGTAACAATGCCAAGTGGAATGTATTATAATGATTACTTCCCAGGTCATAAAATCTCAATGGCTCCACCTCTTATGGAAGGCGTTGTCATGTATGAAGATGGGACAGAGGCAACAGTTGAGCAAATGGCAAAAGACGTTACAACATTCTTGGCTTGGACATCTGATCCACATAAAGTAGAGAGAAATGAGACTGGCATTAAGGTTCTTATCTTCTTAATTGTCTTCTTACTGATTATGATTGGTGTGAAGCGTAAAGTTTGGAAGGGGGTAGATCATTAATTGATCTTCTTCTATTGATTAGAAAATTTTGATGAAGGCGCTTTTTGAGCGCCTTTTTTGTATAGTAAGTTAATTTTTTAATAATAATGGCGAAATTATGTCGTAATTCCTTGATCTCTGATGTTGTTTTATGTAAAATATAAGTAATTTTTACGGTAAGGATTTAAATGGCAGGCGGTATTAAATTTGATCCAGATTTATTTAATCAAAATGCAGGTGGTCCAAAGGCTTCACCAGCTCGAAGAACTGCGCCTACAAAAAAAGCTTTAAGAAAACCAGCTAGAGATAAGAAAAAAACATATCAAAGCAGTCAATGGCCAAATCAACAAAAGCCTGTTGATGACTTTTTTTCAGAGCTGAAATCTAATTTATCGGACCAGGGTAAAACCCGTTCAAATAATAAAAAAACAAAAGTAAAGCTTCCCTTTAAGTTGCCTAATGCCTCAAAATTTAAGGCTTTTTGTAGTGGTGTTGCGAAAACAGGGGCGGTTTTAACTGTATCTGTTGTGGCTACATTGTTCGTTAGCAAAGTTGCATGGCCCGCTGTCCATGATGCTGGAAGTGATTTGATGAGTAGTGTATCGCGTTCATATACGGTTGCTGATGAGTTTAGAGATACGGTCAGAGCTCCTGTTGAGATTACAGATGAAATGCGTGCTGAGCGTTTTGAAACAATCGTGAATGAGTATGCTGATGAGGCCATGTATCATCTATTACAAGCTGAAGAGAGGCCAGATTTCGTTAATGAAGAGTCTTGGCGTATTTTACAAGCTATGAAGCTCATGGCTGAAAAAGATTTAAGAGAAGAAAATATTCAAAGAGATTTGCGCTATGTTGCTGCGGCAGTCTTGGTTGCACCATTTTACAATTCTGAAGACCCGTCTTTTGAAGTAATGCGCTATGTGAAAAAATCAGGAATTGAATCTAGTTTCTTTATGACATCAGACTTAGATTCAAGGTTTAGTTCTGCTTGCGCGCCAACACAATTTACAACAGGAACTGCTCAGAGTGTTGTAAATAGGGCTGATAATATGCCTCAATATATTAGAACACGATTTGAAGATACTTATAATTCTAGAGCCTATGTTGATAGAGAAGAGTGTTTGGCAACAGATTTTAGAATGGATTTCTTTGGGTCGCCGATGATGCAATATGAGTTTTATGATCAAGAAATTGATCGTGTTGTCGGACAGGCTTATCGTGATTTTAACAATCTATATGATGGTCATGTAAAATCGGCTGTTGCAAAATTCTTTACGCAAGAATATCGCTATGTTCATGAATATGCCGCACACCAGCTTGGCGGAGGCGGGTATGCTAATTTGATCGAAATTTTATTAACGACACCATATAATTCAAATAACACACATAGAATTTGGGACTCGGCCTATTCAACATTTCTTGCGGCAGGTGGAAATCCTGGATTTTATAATGACAATAATTCTGGTTTGGATTTAAACCGCTATTATATTAATGCAAAACTGGGGCAAACAGCGATGTTCAGAGGGGCGGGTATCCGAACTAATTTTACGCGCTTTAGCTCTTATATACCATCATGGCGTGAGCAAGTCTCTTGGCGCACCCCTATGCGGGTTATGGAGTCTTTTTCTAATGAAGCAGGCTTAAGAAATGATAATTTAAGTGTATATTTGCGTGCCTATGATCGAGGAGAGCGTGCGACATATGATGTAACAGAACATGTAACTGATTTAGGGGCAACCCAAACAGCATTTGATAATGTCCGTGATAATACGGACATGGGAATAAACTTATTTGAATTTGATAGACAATTCGGAGATGTTAATTATCCAGTAAATATCCCGAGCTTGGGCCCTGTTATGACAGCAGAACAAAGAGCAGAGGGTGATAGGTCAGAGCCACCAAGAACAATTCTTGCTTATAATTCTCAATAATAAAAATCATTTCTAAAAATCTCATTCTATGACTATAGTTAAATGAAACTATAGAGATATAAGGAAGTAGCCTATGAAATTGAATCAGCTTGGAAATTCAGATATTAAAGTCAGTGAAATTTGCTTAGGCACAATGACGTTTGGTGAACAGAACACTCAAAGTGAAGGCTTTGAGCAAATGGATTATGCACTTGACCAAGGTGTTAATTTCTTTGATACAGCAGAGCTTTACTCTGTGCCAACAAAAGCGCAGACACAAGGCAGTACAGAAACAATTATTGGTAACTGGTTTGAGCAATCTGGTAAAAGGGAAAAAGTCATTCTGGCATCTAAAGTTGTGGGGGCAGGCATTCAATGGATTAGAGACGGAAAGCCAATCACAAAACAAGCAATTGATGCGGCTTTGGAGCAATCCTTAACACGATTAAAAACAGACTATATCGACCTTTATCAACTTCATTGGCCAAACCGCGGAAGCTATCACTTTGGGCAATATTTTAATTATGATGCGAGCTCTCAAGGCGATACTCAACCGATTTTGGATAATATGTTTGAGGTTTTAGAAACTTTAAATGGCTATAAAAAAGAAGGAAAGATCAGAGAAATTGGTCTTTCAAACGAGACAGCTTGGGGGACAATGCAGTTTTTGAAAATTGCGCGTGAAAATGGTTTCCCTGAAATCGTCTCAATGCAAAATGAATATAGCCTTTTATACCGTCGCTTTGATGCCATGATGGGAGAAGTCGCTCATCATGAGAATGTTGGGCTTCTTGCATATTCGCCATTGGCTGACGGTTTGCTGACAGGTAAATATCAAGGCGGGCATGTGCCGAAAGGATCAAGAGCAGATTTATTACCAGGTCTCTGGGGGCGTATCAATGAGAAGTCAAATAATGCAGTTGATGCTTACATGGCTGTTGCAAAGAAATTTGGCATTAGTTTGCCAAAACTATCCTTGGCTTATCTTTTAACAAAACCATTTATGACATCAATTATTATTGGTGCCACAAAAATGGATCAGCTCAAAGAGAATATTGAAGCAACTGATATTGAGATGACACAGCCGATGATTGATGCTGTTAATCAGGTCTTTAAAGAGTACCCAATTGTTTATTGATTAGACATTAAAGCGGAAAAGCATGATATCGCCGTCATTAACGACATATTCTTTACCTTCGGAACGCATTTTACCGTTTTCCTTGGCACCAACTTCGCCTTCAAACTGAACGAAGTCTTGATAAGCGATTGTTTCAGCACGGATAAACCCTTTTTCAAAGTCTGTATGAATAACGCCAGCGGCTTGTGGGGCTTTTGTATTCATAGCAATTGTCCAAGCACGTGCTTCTTTAGGGCCAGCCGTAAAGTAAGTGATAAGGTTTAATAACTCATAGCCTGCACGAATTACACGGTTAAGACCTGGCTCTTCTAAGCCCATGCTTTCTAAAAACTCTGCTTGTTCATCATCAGACAGTTGTGCGATCTCTTCTTCAATCGCAGCAGAGATAATAACGGTATTAGCGCCTTCCTTATCAGCTTTTTCTTTTACCTTTTTAGTCCATTCGTTGCCAGCGGCTGAATCTTCTTCATTCACATTGCAAACATATAAAACAGGCTTTGATGTGATAAGTTGCAACATTTTAAATTGTTTAATTTTATCAGCATTATCATCTAATTCTAATTCGCGGGCAGGGCGACCATCTTCAAGAAGGACTTTGACTTCCTCCATAAGCTCCGCTTGAAGTTTTGCATCTTTATCGCCACTGCGTGATTTTTTTGAAATGCTTTGCAAACGCTTTTCGATTGATTCAAGATCAGCCAGCATCAATTCTGTTTCAATGATTTCTGCATCACGAAGTGGGTCAACTGAACCTTCGACATGGGTAATGTCGCCATTTTCAAAACAACGAAGAACATGGATAATCGCATCGGTTTCACGGATATTGGCTAAGAACTGGTTTCCTAACCCTTCTCCTTTACTAGCGCCTTTAACAAGGCCTGCAATATCCACGAATTCTAAATGAGTAGGGATAACACTCGCTGATTTAGCGAATTTTGCAATATCGCTTAAACGAGGATCAGGAACGGCAACACGCCCAACATTTGGCTCAATCGTACAAAAAGGAAAGTTTGCAGCTTGTGCATTCGCTGTTTTTGTAAGTGCATTAAAAAGAGTTGATTTACCAACATTCGGTAAGCCGACGATACCACAATTAAATCCCATTTTATTTTACGCTTTCTTTTTTCTTATCCTCTTTTGGAGGTTTTGTTGCATTTATAATATCTTGATTAATTTTACTAACAGCCTTATCAATCCCATGATCTACCATAAGAGGGAAGTGCTTGGCAATACTTGATAGCATAGGCTCTAGCCATTTTTTTTCAATATCCATGAAGTCGCCTAATACATAAGAATGAACAAGCTCTTTTTTACCTGGGTGCCCAATCCCTAGTCGAATACGCCAAAAGTTATTGCCCAAATGTGCGTCCAAAGACTTAATCCCGTTGTGACCAGCAGAACCACCACCTTTTTTTGCTTTCACTTTGCCTTCTGCTAAATCAAGTTCATCATAAAAAACGAGGACGCGTTCTAATGGGATTTTATAAAAGCGTGCTGCTTCTGAAATGCTAATGCCTGAATTATTCATATAGGTTTGTGGCTTCATGATAAGGACTTTTTCATCGCCAATCGTGCCATCAAAACATTCGGCCTTATATTTATTTTTAGGGCTAGAAAAATTATGTGTCTCAATAATATGATCCATCGCCATAAAGCCAATGTTATGACGGTTTCTTTCATATTTTGATCCTGGATTTCCTAAGCCAGCGATAAGCCACATAAATTTATACCTTGTTGTTTAAAATTTTTTATAGTTATAGCATAAGAGTTCCGCCTGTAAAAAAGAAAAAAGCCCTTATTGCTAAGGGCTTTCTTTTTATAAATTTTATTCAGCTTAGAATTATTCAGATTTCTCTGCTTCTTCGCCTTCAGCAGCTTCAGCAGCTTCTTCGCCAATTGTTCCTTCAAGATCTGCTTCTTCGCCTTCTTCGCCTTCTTCATCTTCAACAGGCGCAGCTTTAGGAGCAGCAATTGTAGCAACTGTATAATCTTCATCAGTTGTTAGTTGAACACCTTCAGGAAGGTTCAGTGATTGCATGTGAACACTATCACCCATTGTCATACCTGTTAGGTCAACTGTAATTTCTTCTGGAATTGAAATAGCACTACAACGAACTTCAATAGCGTGGCGAACGACGTTCAAGATACCGCCTTCTTCGTTCAAGCCAGGTGCAGCATCTTCATTAATGAAGTTAACACCAACCTCAACGCTAATCATTGTACGTTTTGTAACGCGTAAGAAATCTACATGCTCAGGTGAATCATAGACAGGATGCCATTGAATATCACGAGCAAGAACACGATGTGTGTCATTTCCGATTTTAATTTCTGTAATGTTAGTATAAAAACCACCTTGGTTTAATGTACTAATTAGTTTGTTTTTTGCCAAAGTAATTGTCGCAGGAGCCTCGTCACCACCGTAAATTACCGCAGGAACACCGCCCTCACGTCTTACAGCACGTGCGGCCCCCTTGCCAACACCTTCACGCATAGTTGCGTCTAGCTTAATAGTTTTTGCCATTTTGAACTCTCTTTCTTTTAATAAGTAAATAGCAGTTTAAAGTCTTCTAAAAAGCGAATTGATGAAGCCTCCAAGGGTGCTTATAACAAGATCATCGTCGCTAAATAGAAGGTACTAGTGGTTTTAAACAAAAGAACGGCTAGATGCAAGTAAAAAGAGCAATATTATTAGGAAAAATGCGCTTATGAGGCCTTTGATATCTCAAATAAGGTCGAAACAGAGCGTTCTTCATGAATTCTTAAAATCGCATTGGCAATCAATTCAGAGATGTCAACATATTCGATTTTAGGGTGCGATAGGCGTCCATCATCAATATAGATGCTTTCTGTAACGACTAGTTTTTTTAGTTTTGAGGCTTCAAGTTTATCCAAAGCACTATTTGAAAAAATACCATGGGTACAAAAAGCATAAACCGCTTTTGCGCCCTTATCGATAAGGGCATCAGCCGCCTTACACAATGTGCCACCGCTATCAACCATATCATCAACCATGATGCATGTTTTGCCCTCAACTTGACCAATGATGTTCATAACCTCTGCAACACCAGCTTCTGGTCGACGTTTATCAATGATAGCTAAGTCAGTGCCCAGTTTTGTTGCGTAAGCGCGCGCCCTTACAACACCGCCAACATCGGGCGAGACAATCATGAGATCATCGCCAGCAAATTTTTCACGAATTGATGGGATGAAGACAGGGGTTGCAAATAAGTTATCAACGGGGATATCAAAGAACCCTTGAATTTGTCCTGCATGCAAATCCATTGTTAAAACGCGATCTGCACCAGCTGTTGTAATGAGATTGGCGACAACTTTTGCCGAGATTGGGCAACGTGGGCTTGTCTTGCGGTCTTGTCTTGAGTATCCAAAGTAAGGCATAACGGCTGTGATACGTTTTGCAGAACCACGTTTTGCCGCATCAATGGCTAACAACAACTCCATTAAATTATCATTGGCTGGTTTGTTTGTTGATTGCACAAGAAAGATATCTTGGCCTCTAACATTTTCTAAAATCTCTGGAAAAAACTCGCCATCATTAAAGCGGTTTAGGCGTATTTCACTAAGCTTTATTCCTAATTTGGCGGCAATTTTTTCGGCTAAAGGACGGTTTGAAGAAAGAGCAAAAAGCTTCATAAAATTTGATCCTTTTTAAAATCTTTAAAGGTCTACTTTTGATTTAAAAATAGACTAGCACTTAGATTAGCTCTTATCAATCATTATAACAGAAACTTGGCGACCTTCTTGATCGGCCGTCCCACGATGTGTTGCACGTCGATGGGAAAATAAAATATCTTCGTTGCTATAGGTATCTATATCCATGAGATCGATATCTTCAACCCCAAGATTTTTTAATTTTAAGGCACCAAATCCTGGTAGATCAAAAAGGGCGTGACCTTCATTATTTGATGCTTTTAAAAACATGTCATGAGCAGGGTTAAGGTTTAAAAGATTATCGATAAATTCTGGGCTGACCTCATATGATTTTTGCGCAATTGTTGGACCAATCGCAGCCACAATTTGATTGGGCTTAAAGCTATTTTGATCAAAGGCCTCAATCATGGTCTCAATAATCTCTCCAACGGCACCGCGCCATCCTGCGTGCACACCGCCGACCAAAGTACCGCATTTTGAAGCGAATAAAATAGGGGTGCAGTCAGCCGTTCTTATAACCAATCCAATTTTAGCCGTTGCGGTCAAAAGCCCATCAGCTTCATAACGATTATTGCCTTGGTGGCTTTCACATTGTTCAATGTCTTTTATCGGGATAATTGTTTTGCCGTGCACTTGTTTAAGTGGGATCAAATGAGAGGATTTTGCTAAATTGAAATGATCCGCAACCTTATCGTAATCCTCGCCATAATCTCGGGTCATAAACCCGTGGCGGATGTTTGGAATGGTTTCTAATAATTTGCTATTTATAACGGAATTACTCATTTTAAAAAATTATCCAATCATTAAAACTTTAAATAGGGTGCCCATTTCATCGTCACTTAAAAGTCTGTTTAAGGCTTTATTTATAGCGTCTTTTTGTGTTGGTGTTTTGCTAACCAATTGTTGTGCTCTTTGCACAATGCCAAGTGTGCTCAAGAAATCACGCTGATATACGCATTGCCCTTTAAGGCCAAGCTCTTGCATTATATCAAGCAACCTTGAAAAATTAACATGACAGGTCAGATCATAATCCCCGATATTTTCCAACGGGTCTTTATATTCATGTCGGCCAAGTGCCTGCAGTGTGTCTTTTAAACCGTTATGTGTTTGATAGCCATAGTCGATAAACAGCGCACCACCTTCATTTTCTTTTCGGTAGCCCGCAATCTTATTTATAATTTCTTCTGCATATTCATTCAGCTCATAAAATTTGTTATGTGCAAATGGTTTTGGGATTTCAAAACTATCATTGATTGGTTTTAGAATAAATTCAAACGAGTTTGTTTCTTCGTTGAAGTCGATGAAGCGCTCAAACCATGTGCCTTCTTTTGCTTCAAATTGTCTAAAAGGAAGCGCATCAAGAAATTCATTGCTCAAAATAAAGAAAGGTGTGCTCATGGTCTCTGGTAAAGCATCAATCCATTTTACTTTATTGTAGTTTTCAAGTTTATCTTTTTGAATTTTAATGAGGGTAGGGCTCATATCAATAATGAAAACAGTTAGCGCTTCAAAAAAATCAGGGGCGATTTTTTTGGCTGTGCGCAATATATCATCCATTAATGTACCGCGGCCTGCGCCAAGCTCAAATAAGTGAAAGTCTTTAGGCGAGCCGATTGCGAGCCAACTCTGCACAATATAGGCGTCAATCATTTCGCCAAAAAGCTGTGATATTTCAGGGGCTGTTGTAAAGTCGCCCTTTTTACCAAAGGGGTCTTGTTTCATGTAATAGCCGTGTTTTTCATGCCCCAATGCTATCGCCATAAAATCAGCGACAGTGATTGCACCATCGGTTTTAATTTGATCCTGTAAGATTTTTTCTAAGTCATTCATGATGATTTTTTAACGCGGTAAATTGCAACAGCCATACCAACGATGATCATGGGTAGGCTTAACATTTGTCCCATACTGAATAATCCCATGATTAAGCCGTATGCTGGGTCTGGCTCTCTGAAGTATTCAACGATAAAGCGAAAACTGCCATATCCGATTAGGAAAACACAAGCGGTTAAGCCTTTGATATGATGGAAACGCTTTAAGGCAAAGTGAAGGATAATGAATAAAACGAGCCCCTCTAAAAAAGCTTCATAAAGCTGGCTTGGGTGTCTTGGCACATAACCACCTTCGGGGAAACGAATGCCCCAAGAGAGATCTGTTTTTCTGCCCCAAAGCTCGCCATTGGCAAAGTTAGCCAAGCGCCCAAAGAAAAGCCCGATAGGAACAGTCGCAGCGATTAAATCACTAAGTCGCCAAAATGAAAACTTTTTAAAATGGGCATAGGCAAACATCGCGACAATCACACCAAGTGTACCACCGTGAAACGCCATACCACCTTGCCAGACTTGAAAGATTTCTATCGGGTTGGAAAAGTAATAGCTTGGCTGATAGAAGAAGACATAGCCCAAACGACCACCTAATATAACGCCTAAGACGGCGATGGCTAAGAAGTCATCAATTTGCTGTTTTGTTGGAGAGGTCAGTTCTAATTTCTTGATCAGGTATAAAATATAATACCAGCCAAGTAAAAATCCTGTCAAATAAGCAAGTGAATACCAGCGAACCGCTATACCAAAAATGTCAAAGGCAATAGGGGATATATTGGGGAATGCAATGCCATCCATTTAACTATCCTTTTGTTATTATTATAAATATGGATCAGAGTGGGCTAAATAATTTTGAATATAATCTTTTACACCGTCTTCAATGCTTGTGAATGGCACATCATAGCCAACTTTACGAAGCTTTGAAATATCGGCTTGCGTGTAATATTGATATGTTTTTTTATGCTGTTCATCCATAGGAACATACTCGATCTTTGGATCTTTTTCAGCTGCCTTGAAAATGTTGAGCGCTAACTCCTTATAGCTTCTTGCATTGCCTGTCCCAACATTATAGATGCCAGAAACGCTTGGCGTTTCCATGAGCCATAGCATTAGGTTGACGCAATCTTTAACATAGACGAAATCACGTTTTTGAGCGCCATCTTCATAATTGGGGTGATATGATTTAAAGAGCTTTGCCGTCTCGCCAGATTTAATTTCATTATAAATTTGTGCNATCAGGCTTTGTTGTGTGCCTTTGTGATATTCATTNGGGCCATAAACATCAAAGAATTTTAAACCGACCCATTGNTTNGGTCTGCGTTCAACCGCTTTCATTGATTTATCATGGGTNAGGCGTGCCGCTCTTCGATCAAATAGATGTTTNCTCCANGCNTTNGGTGTCATCGGTTTTANTTTTGANANGTTNGGNTTTGTTTCCTCATCACTAAANCCATTGGTGCCATCGCCATANGTTGTNGCNCTTGAGGCATAGATAAGGCGGGCATCATAATTTGCACAATAGCGCCAAAGTTTNCGNGATAGGCGGTAATTATTCTCTACGATTTCATCGGCATCGGTNGCCAAATTATCNGAAATAGACCCCAGATGAAAAACAATATCAACAAAGTCAGAGCGCTTTTTTAAATAGGGAATAAAATCTTCAGGATCAACGATATCGCGAATTTCACGCTTTGAGATATTTTTCCATTTGTCATCAGAGCCAAGGCGATCAACGATTGTAATGTCGTGATATCCTTTTGCTTCTAATGCTGCGATTAAGTTTGAGCCGATAAATCCAGCGCCGCCAGTTACAATAATCATAATTTATAGAATCCTTATTTTTTTATAAAAACCTATCATGAAGCAAGTGCTTTGATTTTAAAAGGGTCTTTTAGAGTCAAGTCAAAAGTTTTTATTTTTTATGCGATTTTATTTTGACTCTTAGCTCATTTTTTGTCATTAATCCGAGTCGCAAAACATTAAATTGTAATGTTTGTTATCTTTTAAGCCTTTTTATTAAAAAACACACCAAAGGTTCTGATTTAAAAATATTTTTTAAGTTGGTGTGCGTTGCTGACAAGATTTGCAGACGCTATTAGTTACGTTAGAAATGAAGGACCTGAATGAAAATGAGAAACACCAAATCACAAAAAGCATTTTACGATTTTACAACAGCCTTGGAAGGGATTGAAAAAGCCCTGTCTGTTGCTGGTTTTACGTGGGATCGATTAAGTGATGAAGAGATCAAGCTAACTTTGGCTGGTCGTTGGTGTGATTATAAGGTTTTCTTTGAGTATTGCGATGATCTGGATGTTGTCCAGTTAACAATCTGGCCTGAAGGTGTTTTTGTTGGGGATAAAGATTTATCAGATATCGCAGAATTTCTTGCACGCATTAATCAACAGCTTTGGATTGGTTGTTTTTGTTGGGATGATGAGGCAGAAACAATTACCTTCCGTCAAACATTCTTAGCCAATGAAGCGCACAGCATTGAGGCTGAATCTTTGGTTGATGTATTAGAAGCTGCAAAACTTGCTTTTGATCGTTTTCAACCATTTTTCCAATTGCTTGTTACTGGCGATGTTGGTGTTCAGCAAAGCTTGAACGTTGCTTACATGGATACAATCGGCGAAGCGTAAAATTCTTTAATCTTTAAATTTGTCATTCTATATAAAATCTTATAGGCTCTCCTTAATAAAAGCAATTAAGGAAGGCAAAAATGGTATCATCAAAAAAACTTCTACTTGTTGGGTGTGGAAAAATGGGCGCGGCTCTTTTAACGGGCTGGCTTAAAAATGATTTTTTTAGTGAAATCACAATTATAGATCCATTCTTTAATTCTAACTTGGAAGAAGAAAACGTCACAATTCTGGACAGTGTTGATAAATATCAAAGCACTCCAGATGTCATTGTTTTTGCGATTAAACCACAAATCTTTAGTGTGGCTTTGCCTGATTATTCTCAATTTGAAAATGCTTTGTTTATTTCTATCGCAGCGGGGCAATCTGTTGACAAGATTGGTTCTTTGATCGGAGAGGATAAACGTATAATTCGTGTTATGCCCAATACGCCAGCTTCAATTGGTCATGGTATGAGTGTGCTTTATGCGAATAAATTTGCGAGCAATGAAGATAAAGAACTGTCACAAAACCTGATGGAAGTTTGCGGGCAAACGCTCTGGATTGATAAAGAAGATGATATGCACGCAGTAACTGCGCTTTCGGGTAGTGGGCCTGCTTATGTGTTTCATATGATTGAGGCACTAGCAGAAGCGGGCAGAGAGTTGGGTCTGGCTTCCGATGTCGCAATGACATTAGCACGCCAAACGGTAGAAGGCTCAGCGATGTTAAGTGCAGCTGATAAACAAACAGCCGTCTCTGTTTTAAGGGAAAATGTGACAAGTCCGCAAGGGACAACTTGGGCAGGCTTAACAGTTCTAATGAATGATCATGAAGGTTTGCCCAAATTAATGAAGAAAACGTTAGAGGCTGCAAAAAGCCGTTCTATTGTTCTTGATAGCTTGGATTAAAATCGCTTTATTTTGTTGTTTTTTTGAGCTAGGATTTCTTTATCAAAATTGTGGGGAGTCTCTCACTCTATCTAAATGCTTTGTTCAAAGCATGATTTAAATCAAAAGGAATTAGCAATGAAATTACACACTCTGAAAGTCCACCCAGAAAAAGACCGTCTTAAAAAAGAAGATCAACTCGCTTGGAAAATGGCAGAGATTGCAGCTGATAATGTTGCTTTGGATGATGATGTAGTAGATATGATTATTAACCGTATCATTGATAATGCGTCTGTTGCGATGGCATCTGTGAATAGATCATCAGTGATTTGTGCAAGGGCACAAGCAAGACAACATGAAAAGAAAAATGGCGCTACTGTTTTTGGTTTATCAAAAGAGTATCGTTTTTCACCAGAATGGGCGGCATGGGCAAATGGAACAGCTGTGCGTGAGCTTGATTGGCATGATACATTTTTGGCCGCTGACTATTCACACCCAGCAGATAATATTCCACCACTTTTAGCAGTCGCGCAAACATTGGGATGTTCAGGAAGCGATCTTCTTCGTGGATTAGCGACAGCCTATGAGTTTCACATTGCTCTTGTTAAAGGGATTTGTTTACACAAACATAAAATTGACCATATTGCGCATTTGGCACCTGCGGCAGCCGCAGGAATTGGAACGATGTTGAATTTAGATAAGGACACGATTTATCAAGCAATTCAGCAGGCGTTACATGTATCGTGTTCTACAAGGCAATCACGTAAAGGCGAGATTTCAACATGGAAAGCATTTGCGCCAGCCCATGCTGGTAAATTAGCAATTGAAGCCGTTGACCGTGCAATGCGAGGTGAGGGTGCACCAAGTCCAATTTATGAAGGCGAGGATAGTGTCGTTGCATGGATGCTTGATGGCCCAGATGCTGAATATAAAATTCCACTTCCAGAGCTCGGGCAGAGCAAGCGCCAGATCATGGATTCATACACAAAAGAACATTCTGCGGAGTACCAATCACAAGCCTTAATTGACTTGGCATTCGAGCTTCGTGAAAAGATCGATAATTTTGATGATATTGAGGACATCTTGATTGAAACAAGTCATCACACTCATTACGTGATCGGAACAGGCGCTAATGATCCACAAAAAATGGATCCTAAGGCCAGCCGTGAAACTTTAGATCACTCAATCATGTATATATTTACTGTCGCCTTGGAAGATGGCAAATGGCATCATGTTGACTCATACACACCTGAGCGTGCTGGACGTGATAAAACGGTTAAGATTTGGCACAAAGTTCGCACCATTGAAGATCCAAAATGGACAGAGCGTTATCACTCAAGTGATCCAAATGTAAAAGCGTTTGGTGGTAAGGTTATAATCACAATGAAGGATGGCACTAAAATTGAAGGCGAGAAGGCTGTTGCTAATGCGCACACACTTGGCAAGACACCTTGGAAGCGTCCAAACTATGTGAATAAATTCAAAGTTGTCACGGAAGGCATTTTATCAGCTAAAGAACAAGATCGTTTCTTGAGCCTTGTTGATAATTTAAAGAATTTAAACGCAAGTGATCTACTGGATTTAAATCCTGTAATTGATGAAAAGGATTTAGTCGATAGCAGAAATGATAAGAAGGGGATCTTTTAAGTTTGAGTGAATATTTTAAAAGAAAACCAATTTTTAGCAAAACAATCAGCTCGGAAGATGTTCGGGCTGGTTTTGCTAAACTATTAGCGGATAAAAAAGGGGTTGCCCTTATTGGCGTTACACAAGCCATAGAGGCAATTATTATTGAGCGCCAAGCAAAGATTCGACAAATCCCTGTTGCTTTATATTTATCTGGCGCAGGGCTTTCAACATCTCTTGGTATTCCCGATATCGGTGTGATGGATTTAGAAGATGTTGTTTATGCTGTAAAAACCATTTCAAGAGTTACCAATCTGCCACTGCTTGTTGATATTGATACGGGCTATGAGGATATTGAACATACGATCAAAGAGATTGAGGCTGCGGGTGCAGCTGGCGTTCATGTTGAAGACCAGCTCTTTCCTAAACGTTGCGGGCATTTAGATGGCAAAGAGCTCGTTTCTAAAAAAGAGATGATTGCGAAAATAAAAAAGGCGGTCGATGCAAAAACAGATAAAAACTTTATCATCATGGCGCGCAGTGATGCAAAGGCCGTTGAGGGGTTTGATGCAATGATTGATCGTCTTGATGCTTATATTGAATCAGGTGCAGATGCAATTTTCCCAGAGGCAATGACAGGGGTTGAAGATTTTACCCGTGTTGCAGAGACGTTTAATGTTCCCATGTTAGCCAATTTAACGGAAAATGGAAAAACACCGCTTGGCTTAGAAGATATTTTAAAGCGGTTGGGCTATTCACTTCTTTTATATCCTGTAACTTACATGCGCGCGCACATGAAATCATTGGGGCATGCAACAGATATCCTCTTAAATGAAGGTAATAAGAACTTAGCCAAAATGGTCATGGCCAGACAAGATGCTATGCAGCTTTTAAATTATGATCAATATGTTTCTCAAGATGAAAAACTTGGAAATCATGGTTACGAAGCATAAATAAATATTAGCAGTATTTAAAACTTATAAAAAATAGGGAGTTATCCAATGGTAGAAGTAAGAAAAGGCCTTGAGGGCGTGATTGTTGATGAGACTTCGATTTCAAAAATTGATAAGGAAAAAAATATCCTTTTATATCGTGGTTACCCAGTTCAAGAATTGGCGATGAAGCGTTCTTTTGAGCATGTTGCTTATATGCTTTGGTATCAAGAATTGCCAACTGATCGTGAATTGATCGTTTTCCATGATAAAGAACGCCATCAAAGAACAATCTCTCCAAAAATTAAAGAGCTTATCGCTTCAACACCAGTTGATGCACACCCAATGTCTGTTTTAAGAACGGCCGTTAGTTACTTAGGGATGGAAGAGCCATCAGCAGGACGTTTATCAAGCAATATTGCAATTCAAAAATCAATAACACTTTATTCAAAATTACCAACGATTGTTGCTGCTATTGCAAGACATAGGCAAAGCAAACCCTTTATTGAGCCAAGAGACGATTTGGGCTTTAGTGAGAATTTCTTTTACATGGTTTTTGGTGAAGTGCCAGCCCCTGAAATTGTAAAAGCTTTTGATATTTCAATGACACTTTATGCAGAACACACATTGAACGCATCAACATTCTCGGCCATTTTGACGGCTTCAACTTTGTCTGATTTCTATTCATGTATTGTGTCGGCGATTGGAACTTTAAAAGGCTCTCTGCATGGTGGTGCCAATGAGGAAGTCATGCATATGATGAAAGAGATAGACGATCCAGCAAAGGCAAAAGACTGGATGCTAGATAAGATCGCTAATAAAGAAAAAGTAATGGGCTTTGGCCACCGCGTTTATAAAAACGGAGATAGCCGTGTACCATGTATGACAGATGCTTATAAATTAGTATCTGAGGCTGTTGGCGATGATAAATGGTTTAAAATGTCAGAAATCTTAGCTGAAACAATGATTTCTGAAAAAGGTATTCATCCAAATCTCGATTTTCCAGTAGGGCCAACCTATTATTTAATGGGTTTTGAAATCCCGATCTTTACACCAATCTTCGTGATGAGCCGAATTACAGGCTGGTCAGCGCATGTGATTGAGCAATGGGAAAATAACCGCATCATTCGTCCATCATCGGCCTATGTCGGGCATGGCGAACGCCATATTGAGGATTAAGATTACTTTTTAGCAAGCTCTTTATTAAGCGCCTTAATCTCTTTGCGGAGTGTTTGGATTTCTTTTAAGACTTCCTCACGCTCAGACTGTGCTTGTTCTTCTAAATCTTCCATATATTCTTTATTTTGTGCGGCTTCAATAATGTGAAGTGAGTTCACAATAATACCTATAAATAGATTTAAAACGGCAAAACTGGTCAAGACGATAAAAGGAATAAAGAACATCCATGCATAGGGGTAAGTGACCATGATTGGTCTTACAACTTCTGCGGCCCAGCCTTCGAGCGTCATCACTTGGAACAGGGTAAACATGCTATCACCGATAGTGCCAAACATTTCTGGAAAGGTGTCATTGAAGAGTTTTGTCGCCATCACAGATGAAACATAAAACACAAGTAATAATACTGTAATAATAGAACGCATACCAGGTAGGGCATTAAATAAGGCTTGGATAACTGCACGCATGGAGGGCACCACGGACAAAAGGCGCAAAACCCTCAAAATCCTTAAGGCACGTAGGATGCTGAATATTCCAGAGGTTGGGAGAAGTGACACAGCAACAATAATGAAGTCAAAATTATTCCATGGGTCTTTGAAAAAACGAACACGAAATGCAAATAGCTTTAAAAGAATCTCAACAACAAAAATACCTAGAATCACTTGATCAATGAGACGTAATGTTGGACCAATTTTATCCATGATGGATTGAGAGGTCTCTAGCCCAAGCGTAATTGCATTGATAATAATAAGAATGATGATAAAGCTTTGGAATTTTTTGTGGCAAACCAAATTAAAGATTTTTTCACGAACTCCACCAAGCTTAAACTCTGAAGTATCGCAATAATGTTCATCGTGAATGGCTTTAGCACTTTTATCAGAAAACTCAATCATGTGTTTACTGTGTATCTTTCTTTTGCTATCGGTTAACTCTCATAGTAATGTTTTATATTATAGCTTATATATTAAAAAAATGTAATTGCAAATGGACACAACCAAACACCATATTTTAGTCACAGATGACGATGAACGCATTCGCACATTGTTGTTTAAGTACTTTCAAAAAAACGGCTTTATTGTATCGTTAGCGCATGATGCTTTTGAGGCTTGGGAGCTTATTGAGAAAATAGATTTTGATATCTGTATTTTTGATGTGATGATGCCAGAGCGCGAAGGCTTTAAAAATGGTTTTGATTTGGTCAAAAAATTAAGAGCAAAAGAATTTGAAACACCAATTTTAATGCTAACCGCAAAGGGCGAGAGTGAAGAGCGTATTGAAGGATTAGAATCAGGCGCAGATGATTATTTATCAAAACCATTTGAACCAAAAGAATTACTTTTACGTGTTCAGTCTATTTTAAAGCGCTCAAGCAAAGCTGTTCAAAACAAGCAAGAAATTAGTATTGGATCTTATGTGTTTGATAGTGAGCGAGGCCAGCTCCTTGATGGGAGTGATGTTGTTGATTTAACCAATGTTGAAACCACACTGCTAAATTTATTAACCAGTAAACCAACACATATTTTCTCGCGTGAAGAACTGGCTGGTGAAACACACCAAGACCCAGATTCAAGAACAATTGATGTTCAAATTACTAGGTTAAGAAAAAAAATTGAACCTGATCCAAAAACACCACGTTATATTCAAACCGTGCGCGGTCAGGGATATGTATTTAGACCGGATTATTAAAACTTATGATTAAATTTCCTTCCATTAAAAGAGGCATGTTTTTATTGCGCAGGCGTTTTATACCGCAATCATTATTTGCAAGATCATTATTGATCTTGATTGTGCCTGCTTTTTTAACACAAGCAATTGCGACCTTTATTTTCTTTGATCGTCACTGGGATAATATGACGAAACGCTTGGCTGAAGCTGTGGCAGGTGAGATTTATATGATTGCTGAACATGTTGATGAGGTTGTTGCGGGCGGCGAAGAGGACAGTATTAAATTTGTAAAAAATATTGCACGATCTTTGCGCCTTTACGTGAGTTATGAAACAGGTGTGACAGAATTACCAAAAGTACTTCCCGATGATAAATGGAATTCTTCTGTTATTCCAACAGTTAAGAAAGCTTTGGATGAACAGGTTAAGCGCCCTTATAATTTGGGCTATATTGAGGATAAAGAATGGGTTGAAATTCAAGTCCTTGTGAATGATGGTTTGTTAACCGTTCAAGTGCCTGAAAAGCGTTTGTTTTCTTCTACCGTGTATATTTTTTTAGGCTGGATGATTGGCTCTCAAATCTTACTGATGGCGATTGCTATTATCTTTATGCGCAATCAGATTAAACCTATTCGTAAACTGGCTTGGGCAGCGGATCGTTTTGGGCGCGGGCTGGATGTTCCAATTTTAAAGCCAAGCGGGGCAAGAGAAGTGCGCGCCGCCATGATTGCTTTTAAGGAAATGTATGAAAGATTGCTTAAACAAATTGAGCAAAGAACATTAATGTTGGCTGGTGTCTCACATGATTTAAAAACACCGCTTACCCGTATTCGTTTAGAATTATCCATGATGGATGAGGGCGAGGAAGTCGAGGAAATCAAAAAAGATTTAAATGAAATGCAACGCATGATTGAGGGGTATTTATCTTTTGCCCAAGATCAAAGCTCTACAACCGCAGAACGTGTAAATATCTATGATATTATTGAAGATCTTGCTTCAAAATATAAGCGCATGGATAAGGCTTTAGAAAAGGCGATCCAAAAAGATTTATGGTTACCACTTCGTATTCAGCAATTTGAAAGGGCGCTTGATAACCTGATCTCTAATGGTTTTAAATATGGACAAAAAGTTTGGGTGCGTGCCTATAAGCTTGGCAATTTCTTTGAAATTACAGTTGAGGATGATGGGCCAGGAATTCCACAAGAAAAGTTTGAGGAAGTTTTTAAACCATTTTATAGGCTTGATCAGTCCCGTAATTTAGATACTGGTGGTGTGGGGGTAGGGCTTTCAATTTCAAAGGATATCGTTCATCAACATGGCGGTGAAATCTTCCTTGAAAACAGTCCCAAGGGCGGATTGCGCGTTGTGATTAGATTGCCAATCGGTGTGAGCTCACAAGAGGGTGTTTAGCCAAATTTGAATAAGCTATTTGCGATTTGTTCTGCAAAAGTGAGATGCTTATCAAGGGCGGCCATAGTTTTTCCCTTATCAACTGATTCATCTTCAAACCAGTTTTTACAACTGCGTAAGTAAATGTATGTAAATCCGATGATTTTGATTTCTGAAGTTGGGCACGAAATGTCAATATCTGCTAATTGTAAGATCGAGCGCACCATATCTCTAAAATGAGGGATGCTCTTTAATACTAAAATTGGGTTCATCGGTAAGGTTTTAAAGATTTCATGCAAACCTGTTTTATAAGGTTCCATTAAATCAAAGCGCTCCATCATCAGCTCAAACAATTTTTCTTTTGTAGTCTCTGAACCGTCAAACAATTCTGGTGCAATTTGTATGAGTTGGTCTGTAATATGTTCTTCGAATAAAACCATCACATCTTCTTTTGAAGACAGGCTAAAGGGAATATCTTTTGCAGAAATGCCCATGTCTTTTAAAATAAGATCAGGCGAAAGGCTTTGATAGCCTTTGGTTTCAATAACCTCAAACGCTTTATTTAGAAACGCGTCTTTATCAAATGCTTGTTTTTTAGATTTTGCCATTCTTTAACCTTTAATTCTTTAACGAATATAGTATCTTTATAACATAAAAAAGTCACAGACTCATAAAGGAAATATCATGTCAGATAAATCTCACTATCATATTGTTGCCGTTGGAAATGCCATTGTTGATGTTATTGCATCATGCGATGAAGAAACGATCCAAAAAAACGGAATGAAAAAAGGCGTTATGCAGCTTTTATTTGATGAGGATGAGGCCAAACGAATTTATTCAGTGATGCCAGCAGCCACAGAATCTTCTGGAGGTTCAGCGGGCAATACGGTTGCTGTTATGGCGGCACTTGGTGCAAAAGCGGGCTTTATTGGTAAGGTTGCAGATGATGAGCTGGGCGAGATTTTTACCCATGATATGCGTGCCATTGGTGTTGAGTATAATACACCAAAATTAAAAGACAGTGTGTTGACAGGGCGATCAATGATCTTGGTCACACCAGATGCAGAGCGCACAATGAACACTTATCTTGGCGCATCTGTTGAATTTGAGGATACAGATATTGATGCTGATCTGATTAAAAAAGGCGAGATTTTATATTTAGAGGGCTATTTATTTGACCGCGACTTGGCAAAAAAAGCATTCCAAGACGCGGCCAATATTGCAAGACAAGCAAACCGCAAAGTGGCGATTACTTTATCAGATCCATTTTGTGTGGATCGACACCGTGAAGATTTCCAAAAGCTAATTCATGGTTCTGTTGATATCGTCTTTGCCAACAAAGATGAAGTCGCAGCCCTATATCCTGATTTGACCCTTGATGAAGCAATTCAAAAATTATCATCCAATGTTGAAATCTTAGCCATGACAAAAGGGTCAGAAGGGGCGCTTATCGTAAAAGATGGAACGCATACAAATGTTGATGCCGTTGATATTAATGTTGTTGATACAACGGGCGCTGGCGATGCGTTTGCAGCCGGGTTTATCTATGGCTTTACACATGGTTATGATTTAGAAGAGGCTGGGAAGTTGGGCTGTGCGTGCGCAGCAAAAGCAATCTCAGAACTGGGTGCCAGAATTACAAAAGATTTACCTGAATTTATTAAAGATAAAACAGGTCTTGATCTTAGCCAAAAGCAATCAATGGCAAAAGCGGTTTAAACGATATGATGAAAGCTTTCTTTAAATCCCTGATTGTTTTATTTGCCTTTTTTGTTGTTATCCAAACGGGACAAGCCCAAGAACCTTTGCATGATAATCATGATAAAGGAATGATGCATGGTCTTGCTATGCATGATGAACCAGCATTGGGTTTGAGCTTTAAACATTTTAAATATGCCAATCCAGACGCGCCAAAAGGCGGTGTTTTAAAACAAGCTGAAATCGGTACATTTGATAACCTTAATCCTAATATCATTAAGGGTAAGGCAGCAGCGGGAAGTGGCTTGATGTTTGGGCGCTTGATGGCAAGAAGCTGGGATGAACCATTTACACTGTACCCTTGGATTGCCAAAGGTGTGGAGATGCCAAAAGATCGCAAATGGATGATGTTCTTTCTTGATGAAAGGGCAAAATTTAGTGATGGTTCTCCAATCACGGCCACGGATGTTATTTTTACATTCAATACACTTAAGGCAAAAGGCCGTCCAAATTTTAGGAATGTCTATGGTCTGGTTAAGGATGTGATCAGACATGATCAATACACGGTTGAGTTTAGGTTTAGTGATAAGGCAGATTTAGAAACCCCAATCATTATGGGCTTGATGCCAGTTTATTCAAAAGCCTACTGGAAGGATAAAGATTTTGAGGCAACAACATTAGAGCCATTTGTCTCAAGCGGGCCTTATAAAGTTGATAATATTCTACCAGGTCGTCAAATTACCTATTCAAGGATTAAAGATTATTGGGCAAAAGATATCCCATCTTTAAAAGGACAATATAATTTTGATAAAATGGTTTTTGATTATTACCGTGATGAAAATGTGATGTTCCAAGCTTTGCAAGCGGGGAAACTTGATTATCATCTGGAGCAAGACCCAAGTCGCTGGCAGACACAATATAATTTTTCTAGTTTAACTGATGGTACGTTTGAGCAAAAGAAACTCAAACATAATCGCCCAGAATGGGTAAAAGCCATGATCATGAATACAAGGCGTGAACCATTTAAAAATATTCGTGTAAGGCGAGCATTATCTTTGGCGTTTGATGCAGAATGGGTTAACCGTACTTTTTACCAAGACCAGTTTAATCGCATTAAATCAATCTATCCTAATTCTGAATTAGCGTTTAGAAAAGCGATGCCACCAGAACAACAAGCGATGATTGAAGCAATTGGCTATGATGAGAGCTTTGATGAAAGACGCATTACTTTTATGAAAGAGGGGTCATCAAAATTTGCTAAGAATAATTTTAGACAAAAATTACAACAGGCAAAAATCTTCCTCGAGCGTGCTGGCTATAAGGTTAATTCATCGGGAACCTTAATTCATAATGAAACGAAAAAACCCTTAAAATTTGAAATTCTTTTACAAGATCCAGAACAAGAAAAGGTTGCTTTATTCTATGCATCTCATTTAAGGAAACTTGGAATTCTTCCAACAATTCGTAGTGTTGATAGCGCCCAGTTCTTTGCCCGTTTGAATGATTTTGATTTTGATATGGTGTTCTTTAAATGGCACTCAACTTTATCGCCAGGCAATGAGCAATTATTTTATTGGGGATCAAAATTCGTTGATCTAAAGGGAAGCCGAAATTATGCAGGCATTAATTCTAAACTTGTTGATGGCTTGGTTAGTAAAATGACGAGCACCCAATCAAGAGATGAATTGGTCACAGCAGCTAGGGCTTTGGATAGAACAATTATGTCGGGCTATTACTTTATTCCATTATTCTTTGATGGCTATGATCGCATTCTGCATAAAAGCTATTTAAAATATCCTGAATATACATCTTTATATGGGCCTGTGATTGAAAGCTGGTGGGCACAAAATCCAGTATCTCAATAAATAAAACTTTATTTGAAAAGAAAATCAGTTTATTTTGATGCTCAAGATAAATGAATTCATCCACGAACAATTAAGAGATAATCGATGAGATTAAATACAGTATCTAAAATTTATTCAGTTTTATTAATTTCAACACTTGCCCTTGGCGCGTGTACTTACACACCAAATGCAGGTGGCCCAAAATATTGGCAGCGCATTGATACGCATTCAGCACTTTATTTACAAGGCGCAAAAGCACAACAAACATTAGAAGAAGATATGTCTCGTTGTGTGACTGAAATCGAAGAACTTGTTCGCCTAGGCGCTGTTCGTAAGAAATTACCTGAAGGGCAAGATTCGATGAGCGAATATAAAATTGATGCTGGCTCATCAGATGTTTATTGGAATGTTCCAATGCGCTATGGATACCGTTATGTTGATCATAGCCAATATCATGATTTTGACAGCTGTATGCGTTACCGTGGTTGGAAGCGTGTTGCATTCAACGACTTTAAAACATTGCAATTATCACATGACACATATGATAAGCTGAAAAAAGATCGTTTGGATCAAACATCGCATGGTGCTGTTCACAGACGTGATGAAGATGGCGACCGCGTGAAGACATCGAACCCTGATTTCCAAGATTTAAATCAGTAATTTAAAAAATGAAGCTTCGTCTTGCCCAAAAAACTGATATGCCTTTGCTAATGCAATTAGGGCATTCAGTTTGGGCAAAGGGGCGTTCATTAGAAGACTTTACCCAATCATCAATTGAAAAGGATAAAACGACTAATCGGGACTGGTTAGTTTTGGTTTCTGATGATGATGAAGTCTTGTCTTCGCTTACGATACAACCTTTAAATTATGATGGGCATTTTGGTTTTGGAAATGTAGTAACACCAGAACAACACCGTAAAAATGGATATTCATCACAATTAATCAAGCTAGCGATTGAAGATTATTTAGCTAATAAAGGGGCTACTGCCTTTTTTCTATATTCAGAAGTGGATCCAAAAATCTATGAAAGTTTGGGTTTTAAAATTTTGCCAGAACAGTTTCAAAACTTCTTGCCCAAAAGCTCTTATATGTGTGCATCTGATATGTATGATCAAATTGTAAATGATCCAGATTTTCAGCCACCTAAGGACTATTACTGATCGGTATTGACCTTTGATAGGACACTATTAACGGAGATAAAGGCGTCCTCTACACTCAAACTTTCCATCAATTGTTGTAGCTCATCTTCTGCCAGTGTGTCTTTCGTTATATTTAAATTTTCAAAGCTTTCTTTTGTGTGTGCAACTTCTGTGTAAGGGCCATATGGTGCGTAGGTCTTTACATCTGTTGGACCAAAAAAGCCAACCGTTGGAATGGCACTTGCCGCGGCACAATGCATTAACCCTGAATCATTACCGATAAATAAATCACATTTTGAGATGATCGCGGCTGCCTCAGCAGGCTTTGTCTTGGCAATGAAATCAAGCTGTTTATCTTGTTCAATTGAATCAAGGACAGGCTTTGCGTAATGCTCTTCGCCTGGGGCTGCAAATACGGCCACATGAGCGTCTTTAAAATCGGAACGTTCTTCACGGATGCGCTTTATTAGCTCAATAAATTTTTCGGCTGGCCAAATTTTCCCAAGCCAATTGGCAGACGGGGCAACGGCTATAACTTTCTCACAGCCCTGAAGTGCCTTTGTTGCAAATTCATTTAATTCTGGTTGAAAGTATAATTTTGTATTTAAAATTTCATCGGTTTTAAGCAAGCGTTGAAGCTGTTCAATTTTATGTGGGTATTTACCAGTTACTGAATCTGGCTTTTTATATTTTGAATCCCAAATAAATTTTTTACCCGCCAACAATAAATGCGATGTTGCAGAGCCACGAATATCAATCACAATATCCCATTTTGTTGAAACTGTTTGCCACCAAAGTTTGAGCCAATGACGATTAAAGCTTAGCTTTTTCATTGGAATTGTTTCTTTTACTTGTGGAAACTGTGACAATAGCCCTAGGCCTAAAGAGCCACCTGCGACGGTTACTTCAGCATGGGCATAGTGGCGCTCTATATAATCCAAAATGGCTGTTGAAATAACACAATCTCCAAGACGGGTTGACGTGACAAATAAAATCTTCATATTACTAACTGTTCTTTTTAAAATTATGGGTGTTTATACATGGATAAAATAACGTTTAATCTCAATCAAAATCAAGATAATCTAACACAGATTGAAGGTCGAGGCTTTATTAAAATTAAGGGCGCGGATCGTTTTGAGTTTTTACAAGGGCTGATTACACAAGATGTTTTCAAATTAAAAAGCCAACCTTTGATCTATAGTTGTTTTTTAACTCCGCAGGGGCGTTATTTATTTGATTTCTTTATTTTTGAAGATAATGACGCGCTCGTGTTGGATTTAACCAAGGATCAGGCTGAGAAGTTTTTTAAGAAGCTAAAAATCTATAAGTTGCGCTCTAAAGTGTCTCTAGAGCTTCTTTTAGAAGAGGGGTATAGTGTTTCATACTATGTTGGCTCAAGTGCACCTCAAAATGTTTTAGGTGGCTCAGACCCCCGCAAAAACGATTTGGGGCATCGTCTTTATAATTTTAAAGCCCCTAAAGAGATGATTGAATTTTCTTATGATGATTATCGGTATGCGAGTTCGATTATTGAAGGCGACCAAGATATGATCCAAGATAAATCAACATTGCTTGAATGCCGTATGGATGAGCTAAACGCCGTTGATTTTAAAAAAGGGTGTTATATCGGGCAAGAGCTAACGGCACGCACTCATTATCGTGGATTGTTAAAACGCAAACTTTATCATTTTAGCTATGATGGACAGATTGAAGCGGATTTAGACATCATCGATACCGATGGAAAGACGATTGGTACTATTCGCTCTAATCATGAAATTCAATCTGGTAAAGGATTTGGGTTTGCATTGATGAAGGTGTCTGAAGAGTTTCAAGGAAAAGAATTTGATATAAATGGTTTAAAGCTTTTCTTTAAAGTTCAGGATTAAAAAAAAGCGCTTCAAAATATGAGGCGCTTTTCTTTTTAAAATTCTTATAATTTTTGAAAATTACTTTCTTAAACCTAATGATTTAATAAGCTTTTCATAGCGGTTAAGATCTTTTCTCTTTAAGTAATCAAGAAGCTTACGACGCTGGCTAACAAGGATTAATAGACCACGACGGCTATGGTAATCTTGTTTGTGCTCTTTCATGTGCTCTGTTAGGTTACGGATGCGCTCAGTTAAGATTGCAACTTGTACTTCTGGAGAACCTGTATCATTGGCGCCTTGAGCGTATTCTTTGATAAGTTCTTGTTTTCTTTCTGCAGTAATCGACATCATCTACTCCTTTATTTTAGTGTTTCGATCAATTTAGCAATTAAAAACTCGAATAGGTCTGATTTCAGGCATATTGAGTTTTAGCATAGCGATCGGCTTTTTTGTCTTCTCATGAAAGCCATATAAAATGGTTTCTTGATTTAGAGCGGTTGTTATATGCAATGACTTTAATTTCTCTAAGTCAGCGCGTGTAACAACGTTTAAAATACCGCCTCGCTTAATAGTAGAAGCTTCTGTGTCATTAAGTGGTATGCCCGAGATGTCGTCCAGTGCAACCGCCAATGAGAGAAGATATTCTTCTAATGCAGGAGTTTTAGCATATTTTTCCAGAATGTCCAGAGAAATCGCACTTTCAAGCGAAAAAGGCCCTACTTTTAAGCGTCTTAGAGCTGTTATATAGCCAAAACAGCCTAATTTCTCACCCAAATCACGTCCAATTGAGCGGATATAAGTGCCTTTGCCACATGTAACTTTTAAATCAACCCAGTCAGTGTCATGGTCTAAAATCTCAATATCATAGATATAAACGGTTCTCGTTTTGATCTCAAACTCTTCACCCTTGCGTGCTAAATCATAGGCTCTCTTGCCATCAATTTTAATAGCTGAAAAACGAGGGGGAGTTTGTTGAATATCGCCTAAGAACTCTGATTGAATAAGAGATTTGATATCCTCAAGGGTAGGGCGCTTATCAGATGTATTGATAACATCGCCCTCTAAATCATCAGTGCTGGTTTGTTTACCCCATTCAACGCGGCAGGTATAAATTTTCTTATAATCTTGGGCGTAAGCCACAGTTTTTGTCGCCTCGCCAAGGGCAATTGGGACAACGCCAGTTGCTAAGGGGTCAAGAGTGCCCGCATGACCAACTTTTTTTGTATTATAAGCTTTCCTAACAGCGCCAACCATTTGTGTGGATGTCTTGGTTAAGGGCTTATCAATGACAACCCAGCCATTATAAGAGTTATTTATTGACATAATTTATTGTTCTTGTTAGTTTTATTCTTTATTATTTAAAGCGGAGTTTATTACATGAGATCTTATTATACAATCTTAGATGATGTTGTTATGCAAGATTATGGTTTGGGGAATGAATTTAATGAGCATTCTTTTAGCGAAGACCAAAAGAACCTATTAAAAGCAATACAAGGCCTGCCATTTGAAACACAAATAATTTCTGATTGGCACGATACTGAAACATATGATGATGGCACAATTATGGAAGTGCGTTATAGATGTTTTAGAGAAGTTGAATCTGGTAATATTAGATTATCTGATCAAACACGTCTTCGTAAACCAAAGTTAAATGATAAAGGCGAGCCTGAGTATCTTGAGAGTACATCATTCTGGGAAGATGAAGAGAATGATGACTGGTGGACTGAATTCTCAAAAACAAAGAGCCCATTTGAAATTATTTTTACATTTTCAAATTATTTCAATGAGGTTTATCGTAAACGCTCAGATTTCAAGCAAATAGAAAGACATACGCCACGATTAAATTTCTTAATTGATCTTGCACAAGAAATAGAGACTCTTGATCCAGAAACTTTACCAAAAAATCATTATAAAAGAGTGATTAAAGAAAAACTTTCAATGTAATCAATCGTTATCGAGAAGCTGTTCCATGCGCTTCATTGCTTCAATGCTTTTATCAACAGCAAAGCTAACCTTTGGTGTGTTCTTTGTCTCTAATCCTTTTGCGATTGCGTGATTAAAGTTTGATGACACAACATTTAAAGCTCTCACGATGTCTTTAATGTCATTGCGATCAATAAGGCTAGAGACGAATACAGTCGCTTGTCTTAAGTCAGGGCTAACTTGCACATCACAAACAGTGATTTCAGCAGGGTTCGATAAAACCTCATCTGCAAAGAATTCTCTGTGCATATGTTCAGAAATGATTTGTTTTACACGCTCAGCAACACGAAGCTGTCTTTGCGAGCGCTCCTTACCAGAGCGTTTCATCATGGCGTTATATCCTTATCAATAAATGAATTAATTCGTGGCTTTAAAGTGTTTTTGCGATTTCTTCAATCTCGAAGCACTCAACAACATCGCCTTCTTTGATATCATCATATTTTTCAAAGGCCATACCACATTCCATACCTTCACGCACATCTTTAACTTCGTCTTTTTCACGTTTCAGTGTTTTCAAAGTACCCTCATGAATAACGACGTTATCACGAAGTAGGCGAACCTTCGCACCACGTTTCACAGTACCATCAGTAATCATACAACCAGCAACCTTACCAACTTTAGTAATGTTGAATACGGCACGGATTTCTGCATAACCAATGAAGTTTTCTTTTAAGACTGGAGACAATAGACCTTCTAACTTCGCCTTAATATCATCAATAATGTTATAGATGATTGAGTAGTAATAAATCTCACGACCAAGTTGTTTTGCCTTATCACGGGCTTGTGAATTTGCACGAACGTTGAAACCAATCACAACGGCATTTGATGCGTTTGCAAGCGTGATATCAGCTTCTGTGATCTCCCCAACAGCAGTGTGAAGGATTTTGATATCAACTTCTTCATTGTCTTCTGCTAGTTTTCTTAATGAACCACTAATCGCTTCGAGCGAGCCTTGAACATCACCTTTAATAATAACAGGTAGTGTTTTCACATCGCCACGCTTGGCTTCGGCAAATAGCTGATCAATCGTTGCTGTTTTCGCAATAACGTCCAGATCTTTGGCTTTACGCTTACGATAGTCAGAGATTTCACGCGCTTCTGATTCAGATTTCACAACAACAAAATCATCCCCAGCTTGTGGTGTGCCGTTAAGACCTAAAACCTCAACCGGAACAGAAGGGCCAGCAGACTTAACACGCTTTCCTTTATCATTAACAAGCGCACGAACCTTACCCCACTCAGAACCAGAGATAAAGATATCACCAACTTTAACTGTACCATTTTGAACAAGTAGTGTTGCAACCGCACCACGACCTTTATCAAGCTCGGCTTCAACAATTGCACCACGACCTTCACGATCTGGGTTGGCTTTTAATTCTAACATTTCTGCTTGTAATAAAACGGCTTCTTCTAATGCATCCAAGCCCATTTTAGTTTTCGCAGAAACTTCAACAGCTTGAACATCCCCAGAATAGTCCTCAACAATAACTTCATGTTGTAAAAGCTCTTCTTTTACTTTTTGTGGATTTGCTTCTGGAAGATCACATTTGTTAATCGCAACAATGATTGGAACTTCGGCTGCTTTCGCATGATGGATCGCTTCGATTGTTTGAGGCATCACACTGTCATTTGCGGCAACAACCAGAATAACAACATCTGTTACATTGGCACCACGCGCACGCATCTCAGTAAAGGCCGCGTGACCAGGTGTATCAATGAATGAAATCTTTTTACCGTCTTTGCGCTGAATCTGGTAAGCACCAATATGCTGTGTAATACCACCAGCTTCGCCAGCAACAACATCAGTTTTACGCAAAGCATCCAAAATAGATGTTTTACCATGATCAACGTGCCCCATGATTGTGACAACAGGGGCTCTAGGTTGAAGGTCTTTATCTTTATCTTCGATATCTTCAATAACTTGCTCAACATCGGCTTCAGTAACACGGCTAAATTTATGTCCAAAATCAGTCACAACCAATTCAGCAGTATCTGCATCGATAGGCTGGTTCAGTGTTGCCATAACGCCCATACCCATTAAGAACTTAATCACGTCAGCTGATTTCTCTGCCATTCTTTTGGCGAGTTCTTGAACGGTAATAGTCTCTGGAATAACAACGTCTCTGACTTGTTTTTCTTTCGGCTCATCACTGATTTTCTTTGTTTTCTTTTTAGAGCGACGGCTCGCCATACTTCTTTGGCGCTGTTCGACTTCATATTCATAGTTAAGAGCAGAGTTTACAGTAAAGTTATTTGAGCCACGCCAGTCGCGCTCATCACGCGTGCCACCACCAAGACGGCGTTTCTTCTCTTCTGCTTCCTCTTCTTCTTTTGTTGGTCGTGTCGGTGTTGAGAATTTCTTGCGCTCTTCAAATTGCTTTTTGGCTTTTGCCTCGGCTTCTTCTTTTTGTTTGTTCTCAGCAGCCTTAATTTTAGCAAGCTCTTCTAATTCTCTTTCACGCTGAGTTTTTACAGGCTTATCTGTTTCTTCAACATCGCTATCATCAGATTTAGCAGCTTCAGCTTTTTTAGCGGCTTCTTCTTCAGCTAGAGAAGGAAGGCCCTGTTCTTTACGGCGAGCGTCTTCTTCTTCACGTCTTTTTGCTTCTTCAGCAGCTTTTTTAGCAGCTTCTTCTTCGGCTTTCTTCGCGGCTGCCAAGGCACGTTCACGCGCTTCACGCTCTTGCTTTGTTAAGCCCGTTAAATTTTGGTTGTCATCACCCAGATTACCAGAAGGCTGTCCTGTAGATGATCTTTTTTGCAAACCACCAAGAGCTGTGCGCTTTCTTTTAACTTCAACAGTTACAGAATTAGAGCCACCCCTAGATTTAGGAGCGCCACCACCAACACTTAATGTCTTTGATGATAAACTTAAGGTCTTCTTACCTTTATCGTCTTTTTGCTCTTCGTCTTTTTTATTTTCTGTTGCCATGTAATTTTACATCCTTCTTACGTTAATCAAACTTCTATATCATAATTTTGACATTTGCTCAAATTATGAGTTTTGTAAATTCCGTATTATTTTTATCTTATTAATTAATATAGGTACCAAATGGTGTTTTTTAAGCCCTATGAAAACCACTCTCTCGCGTGAGAAGATGGGGCCATACTTATCCGCATCGCCAAATTGAACCAATCTTTTAGGCGAAAGTGTATTAAAATATGAGGGGATAGAACTTAAATCTTGTGCGACAAGAGCTGTTGCAACCTCGCTATGACGCATGAGGCTTTCAACCTTGCTTGATCCAAAAACCAAATCGCCAGTACGGCGCAAAAGGGCGACCATCTGATAAAAATCAGTCTCAAGCAAATCAAGGAGTTTGCTTTTTATAATCTCAAAACTGTCGTCAGTTTTAAATGAACCTTCATCATAACTTTTTTTAATCGCCTCTAAGGTAAGAGGGATATAAAAACCATTATCTGTTTTAATCTTATCTTTTAAATCAAAACCAGATTGCCATCAGGATCAAAAACACAATGAAGATTTTGTGGAAGGTCAGGGCTCTTAATTGATTTTTTAGACTTATCAGGAGATTGAGCGATACCGTTCACTCCCTCATCAGGAGTGTTCGACATGACGCTTACGCTGTTATCAGCGCTGTCATGCTGTGATGAGACAACCTCATCTTTTGTACCGCTCATTGTTATAATTTCTAATCTCCATGATCATATCTAAAATTAGGCTGCGTTTTCGTCTAAAGCTTCTTGCTCATCATTGGCAAGGTCTTCTTCGCTGATAAGGCCAGCATTAACACGCTCAGCCATAACGATTTCGTTTGCTTGTTCTAGGCCAACTGTTTTACGACCTAAGATTTCAACCAACTCATCACCAGATAGGTAAGCAAGATCCTTACGGCTCTTAACATCATCTTCTGCTAGTTTAACAAGCATTTCTGGTGTAAATAGACCCATCTCAACAAGGTCATCTTGTGTGCCAAGGTCTTTATATTTCTTAGTTAGCTCAGCATCACGCTTTTCAATGAATGTAGCAGCACGGTTTTGAAGTTCTTGAGCGATCTCTTCCTCAAAGCCTTCAATCTTAACAAGTTCAGAGAGTTCTTCATCACGAAGCTCTTCAACCATTGTGAAACCTTCAGCAACAAGAAGGTGTGCCAATACATCATCAACATCCAACGCTTCCATGAAGAGTTCAGAGCGCTCTTTAATTTCAGCTTGGCGACGTTCAGATTCTTGCTCTTCCGTCATAATGTCGATATCCCAACCAATAAGGTTAGACGCAAGGCGCACATTTTGACCGCGACGACCAATTGCTAATGAAAGCTGATCATCAGGAACAACAACTTCAATTTTGTTCTTATCTTCATCAAAAACAACTTTTGATACTTCGGCAGGGGCAATCGCATTAATCACGAATGGCGCCATTTCGCCAGTCCATGGAATAATATCAATTTTCTCGCCTTGTAATTCTGCAACTACCGCTTGAACACGGCTACCGCGCATACCAACACAAGCCCCAACAGGATCAATACCAGGATCATTTGATAGAACAGCGATTTTCGCGCGGCTACCAGGATCACGGGCAACAGAACGAATCTCGATAATGCCATCGTAGATTTCAGGAACTTCTTGTGTGAATAATTTCGCTAAGAATTGTGGGTGTGTTCTTGATAAGAAAATTTGTGGACCACGGTTTTCACGGCGAACATCATAGATATAAGCACGAATACGCTCGCCCGTTTTTAAATGCTCACGAGGGATACCCTCATCACGGCGTAAAATCGCTTCTGCCTTACCAAGGTCAACAGTAACGTTGCCATATTCAACACGCTTAACAACACCGTTGATGATCTCACCAACACGGTCTTTAAATTCATTGAACTGACGATCTCTTTCAGCTTCACGAACTTTTTGTGTAATAACTTGTTTCGCAGTCATCGCAGCAATACGACCAAAATCAAGCGGGGGAAGTTTATCTTTTACAAAACCACCAAGCTCAACTTCTGGATCAATTGCTTTTGCTTCTTTTAATGTTAATTGACGAGGGGCTTCTTCAACTTCCTCAACAACTTCACGGAAACGGTAAAGATCAATGTTACCAGATTTGCGGTCAACAATCGCACGAATGTCATGTTCAAAACCATATTTTGAACGACCAGCTTTTTGAATAGCTTCTTCCATTGCCTCAATGACAACTTCCTTATCAATGCCTTTTTCTCGTGCAACTGTGTCACATACTTGTAAAATTTCCATCTTTTTATTGCTCCTTTTTCTTACTATAAGCGTTTAAAAGTTCGTCTGTTAAAATAAGTTTTCCTCTTTCGATTTTCTCAAAAGGAATTAAAAATTCTTGTCCGCCATCTTTTAATGTGATGACGTTATCTTCTACGGCTTCGATGATTCCACGATAGCGCTTTCTATCTTCTATGACGAAAGGCGCTTCGATTTTCGCTTCATGGCCTAAGAAACGTTTATAGTCTCTAAGTTTAACCAATGGGCGATCAATACCAGGGCTACCAACTTCTAACATGTAAGGATCGTTAAACGGGTCTTCAACATCCAAAAGCGCAGAAACAGTTTTGCTAATCAATTGGCACTCATCAACCGTAACGCGCAGATCATCATCAAATGAAACATCTTCATTTGCTGGCATTTTCTCTGCTAGAATTTGCAAAGTCGGGCGATTGGCTTGACCAGAAATTGTCAATTGCACAATCTCAAAACCCATATCTTCCAAAGCAGGGCGGATCATATCATCAATTTGTTTCGCATTTGCCATTTATAAACTGCTTCATTCATCTCAGGACTTCGTTATTTGTTCATCACGTATGAGTTATACGTTTCTTCACTGCATGTCTTGTCCTGAAATAAAGACAAGCAGCTTATATCGCCATAGCCTAGATAATAAAAAAAAACCGGCGCTTCTTTTATGAAGGCCAGCCTAATAAATAAGCTACAATGTAAGGTAAAAATACTCTTTATCGCTAAAGAAAGCAAGTGTTTTCTTTTAAAGCAATTTAAAGGCGCTCAAACTCCAAATAATAAGGTTTTCGCCCAGCCTCAATGCCTTTTGCTTCATAGCGGGTTTGTGGCCAGTCTGGTTTTGCTTTTCGCCAATCATCAGCCGATGTTGCAAGCCATTCAAAAGAGGGGTGGTTTAGGGCTTTCTCTAGCATCCATTCTGCCATGCTAGGATCATCAGAAGCCATTCTTAAAATAGCGCCTTTTTTCATGAGTTCTGCAAAACGAGTTAGCATCTCTGTTTGAAGAAAGCGACGCTTATGATGGCGTTTTTTGTGCCACGGATCAGGGTGAAGAAGGAAAATGCGCTCTAAAGAATCATTGGGCAAGTTTTCTAAGACCATACGCGCATCATCAGGCCAGATGCGAGCGTTTGTGACATCTTCATCATCAATTTGCTTTGCACAAGCCGAGACACCGTTTAAAAACGGCTCACAGCCAATATAATGGACATCTGGATTATGTTTTGATTGCCAAACCAAATGTTCGCCATTGCCAAAACCAATTTCTAACCAGTTTTTATTATTGATATCTAAGGTTTTTAAATCATCAAGATTAACTTCGATTTCTGGAAGTGTTTCTTCAATCGCTTTTTTCCTGTCGCCACGAAGAGGGCGCCCCATGCGACGTCCATAGACTTTGCGTTTTCGCTCTTTTCTTTGTTCTTCTGATCTGGTTGGGTCTTTGATGTAACCCTTATTATCAGTCATTTTAAACTCCGAAATGCCTTTTTAACTCATCAACTAGATCAGTTTTTTCCCAAGAAAAGCTTCCATCATCGCGAGGGTTGCGACCAAAATGCCCATAAGAAGAGGTGCAAGAATATATTGGTCTGTTAAGTTGTAAATGCTCACGGATGCCTCTTGGGCTTAAATCCATCAACTCATTTAGAACCTTTGCGATCTCTTTTTCTTCCACCTTGGCTGTGCCATTACACATCACATAGAAAGAAAGCGGTTTAGAAATTCCGATTGCGTAAGAGACTTGCAATGTGCATTCTTTTGCCAAGCCTGCGGCTACAACATTCTTTGCTAAATAACGCAAAGCATAAGCCGCCGAGCGATCAACTTTGGTTGGGTCTTTGCCAGAGAATGCTCCGCCGCCATGAGGTGCTGATCCGCCATATGTGTCAACAATGATTTTTCTACCAGTGAGACCAGCATCCCCATCGGGGCCACCAATTACAAATTTTCCTGTTGGATTAATGTAAATATTTTGTTCATCACATAACCAGCCTTCCGGCAAGATGCGTTCAATGTAAGGCATAACCAAAGCTCTTACATCATCTTGGGTAAGACTTTCATCATGTTGTGTTGATAATACAATCGCGCTTGAACCAACGGCCTTACGATCACGGTAATCAATTGAAAACTGACTTTTGGCATCAGGGCCAAACTTATCAAGAATACCAGCATGACGATCTTTTGCTAATTCTTGTAACAAGCGATGTGAATAATAAATAGGGGCAGGCATATAAGCTTCTGTTTCATCACAAGCATAGCCAAACATAATGCCTTGATCGCCAGCACCTTCATCTTTGCTATCATTAGAATCAACACCCATAGCGATTTCAGGTGATTGTGAATGAACTTTAATAACGCACTCTAAATCTTTCCAGTGAAAGCCATCTTGCTCATAACCAATCTTTTTGACGGTTTGACGTGCGACATCTTCTAAAATATTATGCGTAATTTTATCAGAGCCACGAACCTCGCCAGCAATAGCAAGGAAGTTTGTGCTTGCCATTGTCTCAACTGCAACACGAGAATAGGGATCTTCTTTTAGGTATGTGTCTAAAATTGCATCGGATATTGCATCACAAACCTTATCGGGATGACCTTCAGAGACAGATTCACTTGTAAATGTATAATTTTTTAAAGATGGCATAACGTATAGGCTTTCTGAAAAACGGCTTTGTTTAAAACTCGTTTGTTATTCATACAAAGTTTTTGAAAATCTTCAAGCTTTAAAGGAGTAGAAGACACTATAATTTTTAAATAAGCGAGGGGGCTTTATTCTTCTTTAGTGTCTTCGCCAAGGGATTTAATGAGCTCATAAACACGCTTTCGCTGTTTTTCATCAGGAATATTATAATATGCGCGGACTAAATTCATGGTCTCTTTTTTATCCATCGGATCATCACCAGAGAAAGGCACTTGTTCATTCTCGGCTAATCCAGCAAAGGCAGCAGGCATTGCTTCTCCATCCTTATCAAAATCTTCAAAGAAATATTTGATAGGAATTTGTAAAATTTTGCTTAACTGAAATAGTGTACCTGCGGCAACTCTATTTTGACCTCGCTCATATTTTTGGATTTGTTGATAACGAATATCCAAATAATCAGCTAGGTCACCTTGTGTTAAACCAAGCAAGTTTCGTCTTTGCCTAATTTTTTGGCCTACATGTTTATCTATCTTGTTCACGGCTTCCGTTTTTTTCTTTCTACCCATTTTACTGCTCCCAAATTGCACGTATTAGATGTTTTATGTCTAATCGATACAATTTTTATGCCAGTTTTATTAACTTTGGTTTTTATTGGCATAAAACAAGGGGATGGCAATACTTATTAATAATATAAATAAATTTATATACACATTATAGGATGCATATATTGTCGCAATTTGCAATTTTTTTGGCAATTTGCTAGTTGCAAATGTTCTTATTCCATAGGAAGTCTGAAAAACCGTGCTTCCTAAGGCGTTTGTAACAGAAGAAATCCCTGTATTCGCTACACGGATAAAGGGTATAGCTTCTTCAATTGCACGAATTTTAACAAAATCATGATGTTGATAGGGCCCAATCGAGTCTCTATACCATGCATCATTTGTTAAATTTATTAAGATTTCAGGACGTTCTTTTTGGTCGTTATTTGACAAGATTTGTCCAGAAAACAAAGCTTCATAACATATTAACGCGCGAAACTTCAAATAGTTTCTATTGCCTTGTGAAATATAAGATAGTTTAACTGAATCGCGATTCGTTCCGGGCGTAAAACCTGTGCCACCAATAGGAAGAAAGTCTAAATATTCGCCAAAAGGCAAATATTCTCCAAAGGGCACAAGGTGTGATTTATCATATCGTTTCCAACGAACACCAGAAGAAAGAAGAAAACTATCTTCTTTGCCAAAAGTTTTTGTTGCGCTTGGTTTTTCTTCGATTGAGAAGACTGAATTAAAGGTATCAAACTCATTTGGACCTGTTTGTAAATAATCAATACCACCAGTTATCAGGCTTACATTATTCATCATTACAAGGGCTTCAATCTCTGCAATATAATCAGCATAATATCGTGTTTCATCAGGGTATATATCGGGGAAGAAAGTTAGCGCCGTTTCTGGCCAGATTAAGATTAAATGACTGTTATCATTATGGGCTTCAATCGCTTGTTTTGAGAGATTGATATAGGTTTTAAAATTCTGATCTAAAAAGTCTTTATCCCATTTTATTTTTTGATCAATATTGGGTTGGATCAGGGCTAAACTAACCGTTTCATTATAAGTCGTGACAGGCTTGTCTTTATAAAAATCAAGTCGTAAGTAGCCAAAAATGAATAGGCTGGCGATGATCAATAGGGAGAGAGCAGCGCCTTTTCTTGAGAGAAATAAAGACCCACATAAAAAGGTTATAAAGCTCAGCCCATAAATACCAATTACAGATAAAATTTGTGATATCTCAAGTGAGAATAAAAAGCTTTGCCCTGCAATATTCCAAGGAAATCCAGTGAAGAGATATGAGCGCCCCAGCTCACATAGCGTGAACAGGCAAGTAAAGCTTAGAACTTTAGAAGCAGTCGTCTGAGGGTTTAGGGTTTTATAAAAGAAACCAGCTAACCCATAAAAAAGGGCGAGAACCGCAGGCAACCCAATAATTGCAAAGGGAATAACCCAAAAATAGCTTTCAACCTCAACCAAAAGGGCGAAACTAATCCAATAAAGGCTTAATGTTAAAAAGCCAAATGCATAGAACCAGCCAGTAAAAAAGGCATTCTGTTTGCTCTCACATTTATCAAGCAGGATGATCAGTGCAGGATAGGTTAAAGCAAGAATGAAGACGAGGTAGGTTGGCGAAGTTGCAAGGCTGGCAAGTGCCCCTAAAACAAAGCTAAGCGCATAGTGCTGCTTTGATGTTAGAGAAGTATTTTTGAGCCTATTGAACAAAATTCGGCCTTTCTAAAATCATTAAAGAATCACAAGTGACACCTGCCACAAAGCGTTTTCATGACATGGTTTATAAAGTTTTGCAACTATAATCTATTGAAATTAAACTGTTTTTAGAGATGATTTCTTGCGAATTCGGATTTTGCGAATGCGTCTTGTATCGCCATCAACAACCTCAAAAGATAACCCAGATGGGTGCTCAATAATTTCGCCTTTTGCAGGAACGCGTCCTGCCCAAGAAAAGACAAAACCGGCTAAAGTATCGATTTCTTCGCGCTCATTCTCATCAATCAAATCTTCCATACCAACTTCACTTTCAAAGTCTTTAATGCTCAAACGTGCATCGGCAAGATAAGTGTTATTTGTATGAAGTTTAATTTGTGGGTTGATATCTTCATCATAGATATCATCAATTTCGCCCGTAATTGCTTCAATAAGGTCGCCAAGGGTTACGAGCCCATCAATGCCGCCAAATTCATCGACAATCAATGCCATGTGGTTTCTGGTCTCTCTCATTTGAATAAGGAGATCCATCACAGGCATGCTCGGCGAGATAATAGGCACTTCGCGTGTTATTTTAGAAAGGCTGAATTTTTGGTCACTTGCCAACTGGCCAAGGAAATCCTTGATATGCACTGTGCCAAGGATGTTATCAATATTC
Source organism: Rickettsiales bacterium (assembly GCA_002720935.1). GTDB lineage: Bacteria > Pseudomonadota > Alphaproteobacteria > Micavibrionales. Next base: position 39,848 of record PBIV01000022.1, read on the forward strand.
TCTTTGAAAACAGGAAGGCGGCTTCTTGGTGTCTCCGCATAAGTTTTCATTAAATCGTCTTTTTTTGTTTTGCTATCAACAGCAATAATATCCGCACGAGGAACCATGACGTTCTCGGCTTTTAAATCTCTAAATTTTAGGATATTGGAGAGAAGAATTCTTTCATGAGACCTTGCGATTGCATCTTCATCATCAGAATTGTCAGCTTCCTCGATAAATTCTTCAACGGCTTCTCTTAAGCGATCATCATTGGATGTTGCAAAGAAGCGTTTGAACCATCCAGATTTTTTATTTTTGCTCTCATCAGAGCTTTTTTCTAAAGATATATCACCCGATGAGGGCGGTTCGTCTTCTTGTCTTGTTTCTCTTGAAACTGTATCAACTGGCATTTTAAAAATTATCTCCTAAATAAACTGGTCCAGATTATAACGTTATTTTATTTACCTTAAAAGAATATTATATCAAATAAGGTTTAATAAATGCTACAGAAAATCCAACCGCAGCCCAAGCCAAACAGCTTGCCCCGACGGTTAGTGAAAAATTATTTTCATTAATCATAAAGTAAAAAGTTAAATAGTATGCAACAAGGGGAAGTAAAGCCAAACACCCAAAAAGCATAGTGTCTTTCATGGCTTGGATATTTCCGCCCTGATTTTGCCAAACCCCGAAGGTTGCAAATAGTGTAAATGTTGGAAAGGTAACAGCCAGCATACTGACGAAATAATTTTCTGTACGACTAATAAAACTAATAATGATAACAACGATCGCGCCAAGCAGGCCTTTAAGCATCATTGTAACGGCAGGGGTAAGCATAAAAACTCTTCTTTATTGGTAGGGATTGGCGACGTTAAAGATTTTTAACAATTCAATTTCAAACGCTTCCATGCGTTCTGCTTCATCATCTTCCATATGATCAAACCCAAGAAGGTGGAGCGTCCCATGAATGATCAAATGACGCATATGATCGGCAAAACTTTTGCTTTGCTCAGCTGCTTCGCGTTGAATTGTTTCATGGGCAAAGACAAGGTCTCCAAGCATTAATTCTGGATCGGTTTGATGTGCATCTAAAAGCGGGCTTTTATAATCATGGGCGGTTGCAAAAGATAAAACATTGGTTGGCTTATCTTGTTCACGATATTGCTCATTAATTTGTGCCATATATTCATCATGGCTCAACAATACTGAAACCTCGACAATCTTTTTATTATTAAACAGGGGGTGTTTTGCAAATTTCTTTATACACAGTGCAATTGTCTGGCTAATAAAATTCTTATGATCGGGAAGAAGCTGTTTCCACGCTTCATCATCATGGTCAATATCGATACGTGCTTGCATAGTCTTAAATTTGCCTTAGCTTTTGCCGTTGCCTTTTTTGTTATAGGCTTCAATGATTTTAGAGACAAGGCCATGTCTAACAACATCGCTTTGTGTAAAATGCATTCTATCGATATCTTCGATATCTCTCAAGATATAAAGTGCTTCAATAAGACCTGAATTTACACCATGTGGTAAATCAACCTGAGATTCATCGCCTGTGATAACCATACGGCTATTCGGGCCAAGGCGTGTTAAGAACATCTTCATCTGCATTGCAGTTGTATTTTGCGCCTCATCCAAAATAATGAATGCGTTTGATAGTGTGCGTCCACGCATGAAGGCAAGAGGGGCAATTTCAATATCGCCACTTTCAATTTTTTTATTCATCGTCTCAAATCCCATAAGGTCATGAAGCGCGTCATAAATAGGGCGGAAATAGGGATCAACTTTTTCTTTCATATCGCCTGGTAAGAACCCTAAACGTTCTCCGGCTTCGACAGCTGGACGACATAAAATAATACGTTTAACTTCTGCTTTTGAATACATTTCAACAGCTTTCGCAACCGCCAAATATGTTTTACCTGTACCAGCAGGGCCCAATCCGAAAACCAGTGGATTGTGGTGCATCATTTTAATATATTTTGCCTGATTAGAAGAGCGCGGTGTTACCGTTCTTTTCGGTGCTTTGATGATTTGTGTTTCATCATGAAGACCTTTTAATGCTTCTTCTTTTGTTTCTTCGCTATTTTCATTTTCTTGTGCAATACGAATGGCGGCCTTGATCTCTCCATACCCGACGGGCAATCCTTTTTTAAGGCGTTCCCACATCGTGTTTAGAACAAGTTCTGCATAATTACGTGACGCTTCATCGCCTTTGATCGTGACGGTGTTGCCTTTTGTTATAAGGGTTACGTTTAACTTGTCTTCTAATTTTGTTAAATGTCCGTTATGTTCGCCATAGAGGTTTGGCAAGAGACTATTGTCGTCAAATTCAATAACAATGATGTCTTTATTTTCTGTGTTTTCTGTCATAAATTCCCTAGCTTAATGAGCAAGGGCACAATGCCATTACCCGTAGTAATAGTATCACTTATTTTCATTAAAGATATCGTTAATTTTTTATTCACGCAACATTTCGTGTTGATGAAAACTCGCCAAGCTCAATATCGCCAGATAGGCTATTTGGTGCAGCATGATTGATCTTTACATCAATGATTTGACCAATTAAGCGCTCATTCCCAAAGGCTGATACCGATTGCATGTAAGGGCTTCGGCCAATGATCTGACCATCTTTTTTACCTTTGCGCTCGAACAACACTGGAATAGTACGCTCTAGACAAGTCTGATTGAATGCCATTTGTTGCTCATTTAATAAATCTTGTAAGCGCTGAAGGCGCTCGCCTTTGACTTTTTCTGACAATAGGCCTTGCATATTTGCTGCAGGTGTACCTGGGCGGGCACTATATTTGAATGAGTATGCTTGTGCGTAATTCACACGGCGTACCAAGTCCATTGTGTCTTCAAAATCTTGTTCACTTTCACCTGGGAAGCCAACGATGAAATCACTGCTGAAAACGAGGTCAGGGTGCGCATCACGAAAACGATCGATAAGTTTAAAATATTCATCACGATCATGTTTGCGGTTCATCGCTTTTAAAATTTTGTTTGAGCCACTTTGAACGGGAAGGTGCAAATAAGGCATGATCTTGCCAACATTGCGGTGTGCTTCGATAAGCTCATCATCAACATCTCTCGGATGTGATGTTGTATAACGAATGCGTTCAACACCATCAATTTCTGCAACGGCTTGGATTAGTCTGCCTAAACCCCATTCTTTACCATCTGGGCCTTCGCCGTGATAAGCATTTACATTTTGCCCTAACAGATGGATTTCTTTTGAACCAGCCTTGGTTAAAACGCGCGCTTCATCTAAGATTTGCTTTGCAGGGCGTGAAAATTCAGCACCCCTTGTATAAGGGACAACACAGAAAGTGCAAAACTTATCACACCCTTCTTGAATAGAGAGAAACGCAACGGCTTCGGCATTGCTGTTTTCTTCTGGAAGGAAATCAAATTTTGATTCAACGGGGAATTCTGTATTAACGACACGTTTATTACCATAGGCATCGGTCAGGTTTGCCATCATTTCAGGTAATTCATGATAGGTTTGTGGGCCAAACACAAGATCAACAGCGGGCGCGCGTTTTGTAATCTCATCGCCTTCAGCTTGACCAACACAACCAGCAACAGCCAAGATCATATCTTCGCCAGCGTCTTTTTTCTTATCTTTAAATTGCTTTAAACGACCAATTTCAGAAAAGACTTTTTCAGTTGCTTTTTCACGGATGTGGCATGTATTTAAAATGATCATATCCGCACCCTCTGGCTGATCCACAGTCTCATAGCCAAATGGTTTTAAAATATCTGCCATGCGGTTACTGTCATAGACATTCATCTGACAGCCCCATGTTTTAATAAATAAATTCTTTTTTTGTTGGTGTGCTTGGGTCATTTAAAAGTGGCCTTTGTTTTAAGCATGAATTTAAACGTGATTTTATTCCATAACTGACATGAAAAGTCCAGTAAAATCGAAGAAAAACACATATCCGAATATATTTAGTTGAAATAAAAAATTTGGATTTTGTCCTCGATTCTAAAAACGAATCATTTAGGCTAAGATCTACTTACACTTTATATCACGCGTGTTATACGCTTGTCATCGGGGCAAATCCTTGCGTCTATGTCAGGTGTCAGCACATATAATTGACTAAAGGGAGTCAAATTTACAATGTCTGAACAAACTAAAAATAAAAACGAAGAATTAGAGAATGAAACATCAACAAATGTTGAAGTTTCTACAAAGGATCATTCATTTGATACATCTTTCAAACCGAGCAATGAAGACAAAACGGTTTTAGATGAAAATGTAAAAGATATCGAGGAAGAAAAATCGTCAGATATTTTTGCGCGTGAAAAAGAATTAAACTCAATTACAAAGAAAATCCAAGATCTTGGTCGTTCCCTAGAGACTACAGATGCTGAAGGCTTTGAAGAAGATGAAGGTGCTGACGTTGCACCACAAGCTGTTGTTAGTCCTAAAGCATCAAATGAGACACAAACAGATTATTTAAGTGGAACAGAAGAAGGCTCATTCACATTTTTGAATAGAGCCGTTCAGATTTTAGCCGTTTTAATGACTGGTGCATGGTTCTATTACGCAGCTGGTATGGGATTGTTCGAATTTGCCTTTACAGGAACAGAACTTGGCGTTGTAACATCAAGCCTAACAGCTTTGTTTATGCCAGCAATTATGATTTGGATGGTTACATTGGCGGTTACAAAATCATTAGAGAGCAAGTCTGTAAAACAAACTATTCGCAATGAGTTACTCACGCTTCTTAATCCATCAAATCAAACCGAAAAAGATGTAAGAGCACAATTATCGAGCCTTTCTACTGAAGCCTCTCAATTAACAGCGGCGACAAACTTATCATTAGAAGCAATTTCAAAAGCGCGTGCTGGTTTGCGCCAAGAGATGGATCAATTCAGCACAATGTCACGTGAGACAGAAGCCAATGTTATTCGTCTTTCAAGCACAATGAAAGAGCGCATGATCAAACTTGATACGCTTACAAAGGCACTTTACTCAAGAACAGCGAAAATCGGTGAGAAAGCTGATGATAGCTCACAAGCTTTAGAGCGTGCGACAACTGGTCTAATGGAGAAAGTTGGTCGCATTGAAGCGGAAATGAATGGCGGTGTGAATAAGGTCTTAAGCGCATCTTCAACTGTTCAAGATAAAATCGACCAAATTAAGCTTATTGTTGGTGAATCTGTTGATGGTCTTCATAATAGTGCTGATGAAGTGTTTGACCGCTTAGAAGAAACAACAAAAGAATTTGGCACGCATGAAGATCGCCTTAGAACTGGTATTGCTGCGATTGTTGAGCAACGTGAAAAACTAAACACAGCGTTGAATGAGCGTATGAGTGATTTAGAAGAGCTTTATGAAGAGATCAATGGTCGTATCCGTGACAGCAAAATGGAGCTTAGCGATGAGAAAGCTGATCTTGTTCAAATTACAAACTCTGTTGGTGAGCAAGTTCAAGGTCTTCGCGATATGTTAGAAACGCAATCATCTGAGGTTTCAACATTAATCGATAACCTTCGCGAGTCTGGTGTTGAGATTGATAGCCGTATGAAAACACGCGGCTCTGAAATTCAACGCATGATTGAAGGCTTAGAAAAACAAAGTGAGAGCTTCACAGAGATTGGTAAAACAACGTCTCGTAAACTCAGTGATGCAATGACAGCAGCGTTATCAAGTGCCGATACAATTAACAATGCGGTTCGCAAAGGGGCGGATACACTTCGAACTGCCTCTGATCAGGCTGTATCACAGTCAAACAAAGTCTCTCAAACGATTCTTGATCGCTTAAAACTTCTTGGTCAGGCCAATGATGCAATCTCTAAGCGCATGGAAAGCTATGACGAAGTGTTTGAAAAGAACAAATCACTTCTTGATAAGGCAATTAGCACATCAACAGATAAGAGTGCAGAGACAATTGAACTGTTGGAAAATCAATCTGATCGCATTTCTATGGCTTACGCATCTGTCCGTGAGCGCTTAGAAAGCTTACTAACTTCATTTGACGAGCCAGTAAAAGCCCTTAATGAAGTGGTAACAAAAGCGGATGCAGGGTCTGATAAGATCAATGAAGTGATGACTAGCCGTATTAAAGAGCTTGAGATCATGGCTGAGAAGGCTGTTGAGCAAGCTGGCGAAATTCGTCAGTCACTTCGTGCACAATCTCAAGAATTGTCATCATTGGCAGGCCAGTTAACTGGTAATTCTAAAACGATCAATGATCAGTTAGACTTCCAACAGAACAAACTTCGTGAAGAAGTCTTGGCAAGTGTTGATGAAATGCAAAAAGTCAATGAGGCCTTACAATCTCAAGTTACTAACGTCACAACAGCCTCTAACAAGGTTAGTGAGAAAGTTCACAATCTAGAGACACGAATTTCTGCGCGTTATGATGAAATTCAGCAAGGCTCGAAAAGAACCTTTGATACCTTAGAGCGTCTTGATAAATCATTTGCCGAGCAATATGCTTCATTTGAAACTGTCCTTGATAAGGTTAAGGGCAATGTTACAACCGTAATTGACGTGTTTGGTCAGGGAACTGACGATATGGTTGAGAAATCTGATCTAGCGATTGATAGCACAGAAGCATTAATCCAAAAAATGTCAGAGCTTTCTGGTCAGGTTGAAAGCACAACAAGAAGCAGTGAGCAAAACATTGAAAAACTATTCAGTAACTTTGAAGTACGCCTAGAGGGTATGGAAGAGCTTGCAGGATCAGTGACAGTATTGCTAAAGGATGCATCATCATCTTTAAAAACAAAGGTAGAAGAGATTGGCGATGCTGCGCAATCAGCTTCAACCTTGGTAAAAGAAGTAAGTCAGTCATTAGAAAACCAAGCACAAGATGTTCATATCATTACCGATCAGGCAGCCTATAAGGTTGAGAATGTTCAAAAAGTTATTACTGAGCGTTTCCATGATCTTGCGGCTTCAATTGGTGAGTCTGTATCACAGCTTGATGGTGCAGGGGAGAAGTTCGTTCAATGTGCGGCTCAGATTAATGAGACCTCTGATGAAATTGAAGCAAGATTTACAGGTGTCGGTTTAGAAGCCCGTAATGAAGTAAAAGCAATCTCTGAAGTAGCTGAGAACACAGCGCTTCTTGCTTCTAAAGCAGTTCAACGCGTTAAGGAAGAAACAGATGTTCTTCTTCGTGAAGCTAATAAATCACTTGGTGCATTAAATGAGATGAGTGATGAGTATATTGACCGCAGTAAAGAACTTAATGATCAAATGAACAGAAGCCTTGATTTGAGTAATGAGTATTCAAGCAATGTTCGTGTTCAAATCTCTGGCATTGCAAGTACTGCTAACGAGGCGGCTGATACGATTATCACGCATATGTCTCGTTTAACAGAAAAAGCAACGGAAGTTGATGGTCTAATCAGTAAGACAGCTGGTAAGATTGATACATCAACAGATGCATTAGCGAATGAAGCAGGAAAGCTCTTAGCGATCTCTGATAAGATCAACAAATCTATTGGCGATACAAATGGTATCTTCGTGAAGCAAAGCTCTCTTCTTGCGAAAGCATCAAAAGAAGCAGCAGAGCAAGCCGATAAGATTATTAAGGCTGACTTTAATCTTAAACGTGAAGCCTTCTTCTCATCAGCTAAGTTTGTGATTGAATCATTACACTCATTATCAGTTGACTTCACACGTCTATTAGAAGGTGGCGATGTGCCAGAGAAGAACTGGAAAGCATACCAGAAGGGCGATGTTGGAACATTCACAAGACGTCTCTTGCAAATGAGCGATAGTCTGCCAACAGATAAAATCCGTGGTAAATATGCCGATGATCATGAATTTAGAAACTATGTTCAAAGATACTTCCGTCAGTATGAAGAGCTTTATGATCAAGCGGTGGCGACAGACCATGGTGACATGCTAGCAGCAACATTCAGCTCATCTGATATTGGACGATTATACACATTCTTGTGCTCAATCTTAGGGCGTGAAGCAAGAGGGAATGATAAGAAGATCGTTCACTAAAGAATAAAAGCT
>PBIV01000023.1 GCA_002720935.1 Rickettsiales bacterium
ACCAAAACCTGCTCAAATTTCTTTGTAATTTCCCTTACAATCGCAACGTTTCTGCTTGGCGATAAATTCTCTAAAACCTTGAGAGTGGATTGAATTCTTTTTGCTGTTTCAAAGAAAATCAATGTTGCCTCTAAATTAAGCATAGTTTCAATTTGATTGGTTTTAGCCTGTTCTTTTGCCTCTAAAAAACCGCCAAAGTAAAACTGATCAGATGGCAATCCTGATAATTGTAAAGCCGCGATCAGCGATGATGCCCCAGGCGCAGTTGTATAATCAAGACCATGTTCTTGGCACAGTTTAATGAGCTTATAGCCAGGATCAGAGATAAGCGGACTTCCCGCATCCGAAATAAGGCAAATTGATTTGCCCTCTTTTAATTGCCCGATAATTGCATCACGATCTGTATCTTTTGAATGATCATGATAAGCTTTTAGCGGTTTCGAAATACTAAAGTGATTCAAAAGCTTAGAGCTTGTTCTTGTATCTTCACATAAAATTAAGTCACATGCCTTTAGAGCCTCTATAGCTCTTAAACTCATATCGCCTAAATTTCCAATCGGTGTTGCAACAATGGTAAGCATGAAACTTAAATACTCTTTTCTTAAGATTAAAGATGGTAATTTTTAACAAATATGCTATCAAGATACCACTTCTAAAATAATTTATAAAATCTGATTCTAAATTAAAGCACGTGGCTTTTAAACGGCTATATTTGGATAAAAGATATTAAAGGACTGGCAAATGCTAAACCATATAGCAAACTCTAATTACAAGAATTACAAGTTTTTTAACATTGCTCTTTGTTTGATCGCATTTTTATTTATTGCAAGCTGTAGCGGTGCTGGTAGCTTTGGCGGATTTGGTGGTCCTAGTTCAAGTAAAGCGCCTGCGAACCTTCTCCAAGAAAAAGAAGTTTTAGCAAAATCAAGCCAAGATGACTTATATCTTACTGAAGATGGAACATTAATTAGCCGTGATGATTTTGTTGGTGAACCCAATTTTCCAACACAAGACAGAACAGTTCGCAGTGAGCCTCTTGATGATGTAAGAGATAACACAACCAATCAAAATGATAATTTAACCTTCTCTGATGTTGTAGCTCAATACAACAACCGTGGCACGGTCGAAAAAGGTAAAGTTGTTCCTTATAATCAGATCGTTGCCCAAGAAAAAGTAAAGGTTGCTATTCTTCTTCCGTTAAGTGGTCAGCATAAGGAAGTTGGACAAGCTATCCTAAATGCTGCACAAATGGCGCTCTTTGACATTGCTGGCGATTATTTCGAACTTATCCCACGTGATACAAAAGGAACAACGCAAGGCGCTCAAGAAGCCGCCTATTCAGCGCTACAAAACGGCGCAAAGCTGTTCTTAGGCCCCCTTTTTGCAAGCTCAACAAGGGCTATTAAAGATTTAGCACGCCAAAATGATGTCAAAATCGTAACCTTCTCAACAGATTGGACATTAGCGGACAGAAATACATTTGTGATAGGCTTCACACCGTTTGATCAGGTCAAGCGCGTGATGACATATGCCGCAGAACAAGGCAATGCCAATCAAGCAGTCTTAGCACCATACACAGCTTACGGCGATGTTGTAACCAATATCTTTTCTTCATATGCAAGACGAAATGATGCGATTACACCAATCATGATCGAGCGCTACAGAGTTGGCGATGAGAACTTTAACGATCTTATCCGTAAATTCTCTGTGTATGATGAGCGTGTTGAAATTTTAGAAAAAGAGATTGCTGAGCTAGAGGCAATACCTGAAAAAGATCGCACAGAATTTGATATGAATGAGCTTGCCCGCCTTAAAATTGAGCACACTTCTGGCGAGCTACCATTTGATGCAATCCTTTTGCCGATGGCTGGTGTAGAAATCAGAGAAGTGACCTCAGCGCTTAAATTTTATGATGTTGATCTTAACAAAGCGCGCTTTTTAGGAACTGGCATCTGGGATGATCCAAGTGTTTATAATGAAATCTCTATGATCGGCTCTTGGTACGCAGCGCCTGATCCATCAAACCGTGATTATTTTGAACAAAAATACAGAAAAATTTATGGCTCTAAACCTTCTCGAATTGCGAGTTTGGGCTATGATTCAACCGCTCTTGTTGCTGTGTTAGCACGCCAAGCAATCGTTAACAAATCGAGCAATATCTTTAGCAACTCTAGTCTAACAAATCCAAATGGCTTTGCCGGTGTTGATGGTATTTTCAGATTTAGCAATAATGGTCTTGTCGAGCGTGGTCTTGCAATCATGGAAATCACAGGCAATGGACCAAAAGTCATCTCGCCTGCGCCAAGCACATTCCAGAGCCAGCGTTTTTAATATCAAACAGTTCGTCTCATCAGCTTAATAAGAAAACCGGCTTTTGATACATCATCGCCACTAATTTCAAATCCGTTTTTCTGATAGAAATCAACGGCATTTAAAGTTGAGCGTATGTTAATCGGCTTTCCATTCGTCGCCTTTTGAAAACGGTCAAACAAGATTCTTGCCACGCCTAGTCCTTGATGTTGAGGCTTTATAAATAAAGAGTTTAACTTCACATGTTCTTTTTCTAATGAATAAGATAAAAAACCAACAAGAATATCATCTATATAAGCACCAAAAATAATGTCATTCGAAATCGTTTTTTCATGATCGGGGCGTTTTGTATAATTGAGCCATGACTGAATTTGCGCAGAAGAATAAACCCCTGCGCAACTCTCAATAGATTTTAACTTAATTTGAATAAGATCGCTTAAATTGCCTTTAAATGGTGTTACGACAATTTTATGCATAAGCAATAATTATGATGCGAATTTGGCTTTACGGCGTAAAATTCCAAAGTCAGTGATGTTTTCGCTGATTTCTTTATTTTTACGAAGCTCAGAGATCATTGCATCTAAGATTTCATCAGCAACACTGATATCACAACAGCTCTCTAGCCCACGGAAATCTGGTGCACTGTTTGCTTCACAAATCTTATAACCTTTACGACCATCAAAAAGAATATCGATACCAGCAATATCCAAATCAAGAACACGTGCTGTTTCAATCGCTAATTCTTCAATAGCAGGCGTAAGCTTAAATTCTTTAACCATACCCCCACGAGAGAAGTTAGCCTTGAAGCTTCCATCAGTAGCGCGACGTTCCATCGCAGCAACAGCCTTACCATTAATAACCATGACACGAAGATCACGACCCTTACTTGACGCAATAAATTGCTGGAATAAAAGCTGTGTATCGGCGCCTGTCTGGCGGATAAGCTGCATTAAATCTTCAAAATTGCTTTCATCATTACAAAGGAAAACACCATTACCATGTGTTCCAACAAGGGTTTTAACAACCACTGGAAAACCAATAACCTTTTTAACCAAATCAACATCAACTGGAAACTTACCAAGCATTGTAACTGGCACAGGGATTCCACTTTCAGCCAAAATCTGTAATGAATGAAGTTTATCCTTAACCGCATCAATCGGTGCCGAGCGGTTATAAGTTGGAACACCAAGGCGCTCCAAATGCCTTAAAACAGCCATTGTGAAATAATTCACATCGCCACTAATTCGGGTTAATACGAAATCTGGGAGTCTTACAACGTTGCCATCAATTAAGACGGATTTTCTGTCATCACGGGTTACAACGAGATCAAATTGTTCAGGACGGATAACGCGGACATCTAAGTCTTTGCGTCGACCGGCTTCAATGAGCCTACGTGCTTCATATGCACCTGGGTCTGTTCCCTCTGTTTCCCCGTCAAACAGAATCCAACATTCCATTTGTTTTTCTTGTTTTATTATCATTATTTATCTTATAACACATTTTTTCGATAAGCTGTATAAGATTCGTACATCAAACAATGCTTATGAAAAAAATGTCGCTCCTCTTTAGTGTTGTTCTTATTATTATATTCGATAAAGCCTTTGCCTTAATCAAATTAGATTACATAATGATACATTTTTACATAAAAATCAAGAAATCTTCGTGAATAATTATAAAAAAATACCTTAATCATTATAATTCATATAGTTATTACTTATAAGAGATACTCTAAAATCAGATTTAAACGCATGCGTCCCTGCTTAGATAAACGAAAATAAGTGTGATTTGATTCGAGATCACCGTTATTTTGTAGAGCTTGGACTTTTGAGTGATCCAGAACATCTAATAGTTTAACGTTTGTCTTGTCATAGAAGTTCCCCAGATGAATTCCTTGCTTTAAGCGCAAGCCCATCATCAAGGTTTCTTTTATGATATCCTCTTGCTCAAGGCTTTCTACATTTTTTAAGCCACTGCCTTGGGCTTGGATAAGGTTTAACCAGCTTGCAGGGTTCTTATGGGTTTGTGTTGCATATTTTACACCGTCTTTTGAATAACGACCATGCGCCCCTGGCCCAATGCCCAGATAATCATCATATTGCCAATATACAATATTGTGCCTTGCTTGTTTATCCTGTTTGGCAAAATTTGAAATCTCATAATGCTCAAACCCTTTATCATCAAGCATTTGAATCGTCATCTCGTAAAGATCACTGGCCAAGCCCTCTTCTGGAATTTCGAAATCTCCACGAAGGTGCTGAGTATAAAATTGCGTGCCTTTTTCAATTGTTAATTGATACAAGGATATATGATGCGGATTTAGGTTTAAGGCTTCCTTTAATTCAGCTTCCCACCCTTTTAAGCTCTGATCTGGTCTTGCATAAATTAAATCAAAAGAATAATTGTCAAAAATATTGGCGGCTAACTCTATAACTTGTTTTGCCTCCAAGGCTGAGTGTTCACGACCTAAAAATTGTAAATCTTTATCTTTTAAGGANTGCACGCCAATTGANAGNCGNTTAACACCCGCTTGTTTATAAGCCTTAAAGTTCTCAGCTTCTGATGAGGTTGGGTTNGCNTCCATNGAGATTTCAATATCATTGGCAAAATTCCACAAACTTGCCGCNTCATCNATAAGCCCTTCTACAACAAAGGGTTCCATCANNGANGGNGTNCCACCGCCAAAGAAAATTGTTTTCATCAAACGNCCATCNGTTTGATCTTTATAAAAACGCATCTCTTGTTTCAGAGATTTTAACCACAATTCTTGATCTATATCGTAGGAAACATGTGAGTTAAAATCACAATAAGGGCATTTTTTAAGACAAAAAGGCCAATGAATATAAAGACTTATGGGATTTTTGGAAGACATTAAGATTATTCAAAACAAGCCATAATTAACTTATCAAGCGCAAAGGCTCTGTGTGAAATTTTTTGTTTGCGAACAAATGAAATCTCCGCAAATGTATGATCCATACCGGCTGGCTCAAAAATTGGATCATAGCCAAAGCCACGCTCCCCTCTTGGTGGCCAAACAACTCTTCCATTGGCACACCCTTCAAAGGTCTCTACATGCCCATCAGGCCATGCGAGCGCAAGGACACAAACAAAGTACGCTGCATCGTCTTTGCGGTCTTCGCAAGCTTCCAACTCGTCATGAAGCTTCTCAATACCGTAATCAAAATCACGCTCACCAGTTTCTGGGTTAATTGCATAGCGCGCAGAATAAACGCCAGGCCTACCATCTAATGCCTCCACACAAAAGCCACTGTCATCAGCCAGTGCGATAAGACCGCTTTCTTTAGCCATTGCAACAGCCTTTAATTTCGCGTTTTCGACAAATGTCGTGCCTGTTTCTTCAACATCATCTAACCCTAGATCAAGCGCACTTTTAAAGTTTTCAACTTTACCCCACAACAAACCAGAGAACTCTTCTAATTTTTTAGGGTTATGTGATGCAATTAAAAGCGTATCAGAATCAAATTTTCTTACCTGTTTTTCCACTTAAGCCGCTTTCTTTAGGGTTTGTAATGCTTGTGCTTGTAGATCGAATAATTCTTGTGTTCCTTTTGAAGCAAGGCGCATTAATTCTAAAAACTCATCATTTGAAAATGGTTTATCTTCGGCTGTTCCTTGAACCTCAACAATGCCGCCAGATTGGGTAAGAACAAAGTTCGTATCAGCGCCCGCAACACTATCTTCTGCATAATCTAAATCTAACACTGGCTTTCCTTCAAAAATACCACATGATACGGCTGCAACAGCTTCCCTAATCGGGTTTTCCTTGATAAGTCCCGTTGACATACCAAATTCAATCGCCTGCATCAAAGCAACATAAGCGCCCGTAATTGAGGCTGTTCTAGTACCACCATCGGCTTGTAAAACATCACAATCAAGACGGATTTGAACCTCGCCCAGTTTTTCCAAATCAACGATCGCGCGAAGAGAGCGACCAATTAAACGCTGGATCTCTTGGGTTCTGCCAGTTTGTTTACCACGTGCTGCTTCACGGTCAATGCGCTGATGGGTTGAGCGCGGCAACATGCCATATTCAGCCGTAATCCAACCACGACCTTGATTTTTCATCCAACCAGGAACACTGTCAGATAAGCTTGCGTTACAAAGAACATGGGTCTCACCAAAACGCACCAAGCAAGAGCCTTCTGCATGTTTTGTAAAGCCAAGCTCAAATGATACATCTCGCATTTGATCGGGTTGTCTTTTTGATGGGCGTGTCATGAGTAACCTTTCAATTATTATACTTAATATATCTAAATATCTCTAAAATTGCGCCCAGACTACTTATATTAAGCATCAATGTCAATCTTTTGGCAGATTTAGCCTCTTGATTATAAAAGCGCTTCGCTATAAATTACAAAATTACTATGATCCAAGAATTAAATAATAGATCACAAGAAATTTTGCGTCTTGTTGTTAAGTCCTATTTAGATACAGGCCACGCAACAGGATCAAAGTCCCTTGCCCAAACGTTAGAAGAGCAAATCTCTTCTGCGACTATTCGTAATGTCTTGGCTGATTTAGAAGATTTAGGGCTTTTATATGCGCCCCACCGCTCGGCTGGTCGCCTGCCAACAAATTTAGGATTGCGCCTGTTTGTTGATAGCCTTATTGAGAAAACAGAGCTTTCCCATGATGATAAAGAAAATATTGAAACGGCCTTGACCTCTAACGATACGGTTTTAAATCGTAAGCTCGAAAAAATTACTGAAGTTATCAGTGGTTTATCTGATTGTGCGAGCATTGTCGTAGCCCCGAAAGTTGATAAAACTTTGAAACAAATTGAGTTTGTTCCCATTGGAGATAATCGTGTTCTGGCTGTCTTGGTTTCAAATAACAATGTTGTTGAAAATCGAATTTTTGAAGTACCTGCGGATTTTTCAATATCCAGTCTTCAACAGGCCGCAAATTATCTAAATTCTCTTTTAGGTGGCAACACACTGTCGCAAGTTAAACAAAAGCTCGCAAGAGATATAGAAACCCGCCAAACACAACTTGATGAGCTTTCCAATAAGATCATCGAAAAAGGCATCGCCGTTTGGTCACAAGCCGATGGCGGACATTTAATTGTCAAAGGTCAGTCAAAACTTTTGAACGATATCTCTGCGATTGAGGATTTGGACCATGTCAGAGAGCTATTTAATGTGTTAGAGACACAAAAAAACCTTGTAAATCTTCTTGATTACACGCATGATGCCGACGGTGTTAAGATCTTGATTGGCGCGGAAAACAACTTATTTAATTTAACGGGCTGTTCAATGATTGTTGCACCTTATAAAAGTGCAGAAAATGAAATCATTGGCGCATTGGGTGTAATCGGCCCTAAACGATTGAATTATTCAAGAATTATTCCTGTGGTGGATTATACATCACAAATTTTGTCGCAACTAATACGATAAAAAATAATGAGGTGAAAAAGATGAGCGATCCCAATAAAGACCAACAAATTGACGATGCAATTGATAATGCTGAGGAGAATGTAACAATTTTCCCCGAAGCAATGAATGAGCCTATGCCAGATGATGTCCGTGCCGAGATCGAAAATGAATTAGGCAATGATGAGGAAGAACAAGAAGATGCGCCTCAGGTTGAATCAATTGAGCAATTAAAAGGTATTATTGCTGCCCTTCAGGCCGAAATGGAAAGCATGAAGGATAAATCTCTTCGTGCATTAGCCGATGCAGAAAACACAAGACGTCGCGCTGAAAAGGACATTGCTGATGCTAAAAAATATGGTGTTGCCAATTTTGCAAAATCATTATTAAGCGTTGC
Organism: Rickettsiales bacterium; assembly: GCA_002720935.1. GTDB lineage: Bacteria > Pseudomonadota > Alphaproteobacteria > Micavibrionales. The sequence continues at coordinate 8,098 of PBIV01000023.1, forward strand.
CGATAATTTAAGACGTGCGCTTGAAGCTGTTCCAGAAGAGCTAAAATCTGAAAATGACGTTGTTAAAAATTTAAGTGTTGGTGTTGAAGCAACGGAGCGTGAACTTCTGCGTGCTTTTGAACAACTCGGCATCAAACAAATCAACCCAATGGGCGAAATCTTTGATCCTAACTTCCATGAAGTTATGTTTGAAATGGAAGCCGCAGGACAAGAACCTGGCACTGTGATGCAAGTTGTTGAGGTTGGCTATCAAATCCATGATCGTATTTTGCGCCCTGCCCGTGTTGGTGTGGCTAAGAATTCAGGTCAAACGACTGGCTCTGGTGTTGATGAGATGGCGTAACGCCACTGTTCAATTAAGACAGCTTAACCATTTAAATTATATTTCTTGAGATAATCTGGCTGACATTTTCTTTTGTCGGCCCCAAAAGCTGTGCTTTATTTAATCTTTGCGTAAGTTTTTGTCTATCAACACCTAAAAAGCGCGTGTAAACATCTGCCAATAATTTAACAAATTCTGGGCCATGCGTCGTACCGTTGGCGTTATAACCCTTTTGTTTTACTTTCTCGAAATAGACATGGTGCGCAATTTCATGAAGTAACAGACGGTGTGATTTTGATCGCATGACAATTTTTTGTGGTTCTGCATAATAATCTGAGAATGGATTAAAAAAATTCTGTTTCAACTCTATTTCTGGTGTGCTCACATAGTAATAATCACAAACATTTTTAGCTATCTTCATGGCTTCTTCTTGATTTGAAAAAGACTTTTTATCGACCTTTCTAAACCCACCCCAGAACATCTCAATATCATAGAGCTTGTATCTTTGTTTATCGTCTAAAGGGGCTGGAAAAAAGCTCGTGAACAAGCAAGCAGCTGCATTAAATAAAGGCGTAAAATTCAGAACGGCAGTCACAACCTCTTGGCTTTTTTGTAAGAATTGATGATATAAAAGAGTTACTTTACGGCCATATTTTTGATGTTCTTGCGCGTCGCCCCAAATAATTGAGTCTAGATCATTGTGCTTTTTTAAGCTTTCAAAATTAATGGCATTTATTTTATCTAAAGCAAATTGTAAATCATCCGCCTCACGATATAGTAATTTTCTAAAGCTTCCACGGGGCTGAATATAGCTTTTATAATAACTATCACTGCTTTGCTCTAGAATTAAAAAACTATCTAGATGCTCAATATAAATTTTTTTCAAACTCATGATACGGACATTATGCCAAAAAACTCACAAGTTTAAAGGAAATATTATCGTTGAACGTCTTTTAATAGAATTTGATCAATAGCATCCGCCCCATGCAAGACAGAGACATCGCCCGTTATTTCAACGACAACAGCTTTCGCATCTTTTAGCTGACAGACATTGGCTTCCCTTAATTTTGAGATAATATCGAATTTTGTCATATTGGCTTTTTCAATATTATGATCTAAGAACTCCCCATTTTCCATGACGAGTAAAGGACTATTTTCGATATGCTGAAAATTTGTTTTTCGTCTCAAAAATGAATAGATTGCTTGCAACAATAAAAACGTTCCTATCGCAAGCATCCCTTGCAAAATTGAGGGTTCTTTTTGGATAACAACAGCCCCCAATATAGAACCGATCGCAATTGTTACGGCAAAATCATAAGATGATAATTTTGCAAAGCTACGCAAGCCATTAATCCTAACGAAAATCATTGTTATAATAAAAACTAAGGCTGTGCTTAATATAATGCCCAGTGTTTGTGACAAACTAATCTCTAACCAGTCCATAAATCTCCCCTTTTTTGACTTTAATTTCTAAATTAAAATCAATAAAAGGAAAAAAAGTTCAAAATTCTCAATTAAGGTTTTTGTTTAAACAACTGTCTTGAGGTATAAGAATCCATATTCGGGTTGCTGATTTTATCGGGCCCAAGAAGCCCGAAGCTTTGCGCATCACTTAAAAGTCTTTCTTTATCAGCGCCGCCAAATTCTGAATATATATCAATTAGAATTTTGGCAAATTCAGGGCCATGCATAACAAGGCGAAGTTCTTGATCAAGTTTTTGATTGGATAATTGATAATGCACATGATGGGTAACTTCATGCAAAACTGCACCTCGATCCAAATGCCCCATGGTTAAGGTTTTGGTCTCTAGGTCATAGTAAGAAGCGCCATTGTGCGTTGTCTCTAACATAACATCTGCGATCTCAACACCGTAACGCTCACAAACTTGACGTGTTATTTCTTGTGCCTCATCCAGACTAATCATATCACTGTTTAGTCTGTTTATATCTTCATTCTGCCTTTCAAATCGGTAGAGCTTGAACCGCATTTTGTCATGAATTTCTGGTATCTTTATTTTTAGTTTTTTGGCTGCGCCAGAGTTGAAGAATTCTGGTATTGCTTTTAAGAAGAATTCTTCATAAAGCCCCCAAGCAAGACCAAATTTAGATTTTTGATCCTTATAATGGGCGTTTAAGAAGTCATGTAAATTAGCCTTATCAGAGGCAAAAGCAATCGCCTTTTCAAACTCTGAGTAAGCTTGACCCTCATCTTGAAATTGCTTTTTACACAATTTTCTAAAGCTGCCTCTATGTTGAAAATATAAAGAGAATATGTCTCGTTTCTTTTCAAGAACGATAAAACCGTCTAAACGCTCAAAATAATGTTCTGATTTTTGCAAAATACGCTACCCAAAAAACCTATAACTGATTTGGAAAGATATCATATTTTACATAAAAAATCAAGAAAGTTAGCCTAATATGGTGTGATTTTTATTTCTTTGATCCGCATAATATTAAGCAAATGATTGGATAAGTCGGCCAACGCGTTTTAACATTGTCGGATTTGGCTTAATGATATTTTGATAATGACTTTGCATGAAAGAGTGGTCATCTGCATGGTCTTCAAGGCGCGCCTTTAATCTTGAAAGATCGATTTCTTCATAAGAAATTTGGCCTTCTGATAACAACTTATAGGCAACCGTTAAAACATCGCTAGCCTTGAAAGCAACATCACCCATTGGGCCCGCCTCTAAATTAAAGGCATCTTGCATCGGGTCTTCAAAACCTTCTTTAGAAAAATACCCCTTTGTCCAAACAGGAATTGTTTCTTCTAACATNAATGCAAATAAANCATTNCGNATTTTAGAATAAGCGCCGCTTACAAGCTCTTCATCTTTTAAATCGCTNTAAAAAGCAGAATAATTGACCAGAAAATCTCTCGCNAAGCCAGATTCTCGNTTTGCANTCTCATAGGTTAGCTTTGAGAATGAATATGATTTTGGAAGAGCAAATAAAACGACGCTCATGAAATACCTCTTATTATTATTNTTATGGTTTAAATTGTTTATTATCCCTTACAAATCGGCGCACCGCCCCAATTGTCTTGGCTGAGTTTGGATATCTACGATCACGTTCAAAATCACGCGTCGCAACCTTAGGCCCTGGACATGATTGATCTCTTTTATATTGTGCAATATCAATCTTTGATGCCCATTGCTCAACAAATTCATCATCTAGATTTAGCACTTCGGCTATCTTCGCGATGATTTGATCTTGTTCAGCGTAACCTTCAATAATCTCATCCAAAACTTCATAAGGTGGAAGTGAGTCACTATCAACTTGGTCCTCAAATAATTCTGCTGATGGCGGTCTAAAAATAATACCTTCAGGAATTACATTTGTCTTTTGTAACTTTGCTGAGACTGGGATGTTATTATTGCGCCAATGACAAAGTTTGAACACACGCGTTTTCACCAAATCCTTTAACGGATTGTAACCACCATTCATATCGCCATATAAAGTTGCGTAGCCAATCGCATTTTCGGACTTATTCCCTGTTGATAAAACCATCATACCAGGAATATTGTTACTAATCCCCATTAATAATGTTCCCCTTGTGCGGGCTTGTAAATTCTCAATGGTTAATCTTTGCAAGCCATCAGGGCATCTTGGGTCAAGAGCAGTAATAAATTGATCAACAATGCCTTGGATTTCCATTGTCTCAATAGATGAGCCAAGTCTGTCGGCCATATCATAAGCCAATGAATTACTCATATCCGAGGTAAATTTAGATGGCATAGAATATAAATATACATTTTCTGCGCCCAGCGCATCAACAGCGATCGCAGCAACAAGCGCCGAGTCAACACCGCCTGACATCCCCAAACAAACTTTTGAATGACCAGTTTTCCTTGTGTAATCGCGCACCGCTAAGACAAGGGCGTTATAAACATTCCCAAGTTCATTCTTCTCTTGATCATCAAAAGTTGCGTAAACATCGCTCCATTCAGATTTCTGTTCATCTGGAACTGTACCGTCTTCAACACGGTTTGGATCAGCAGGTGCCGAAGCTTGAATCGCATCAAAGTCAGAAACATAATTTTGATGTGCCTTTTGAAAAGGTTCAGCCAAAGCTTCTTCCAATACAGCATCTAAATCATCTGGGTCAGATTTCATCGGTCTTACTGGCTTATTGTCATGCAGTTGCTTAAATCCAGAAACGTCTTCAAAACGTGCATAGCTATGATTGAATGAGGGTTGGATTTTGACATTAAGATCGTTATAGCCTTCTTGCATTCTCGGCAAAACTTCAAAACGGTCTAACTCGCCAAGCATATTGTCTCTTTTAACAGACCCCATCTTAATCAATAGTGGATCGCAGCCCTTAGTATAGCGTAGCTGACAGATCATTGCTCCGCCATCAAAGACAAGCTCATCTTGTGCACCGACTTGGTTCACATAGAGCATTGGCAAGCCTGTTTCTAAAACACGCTCTTCAACTACATCATGTAATCTTTTGCGTTGTTTACCAATTTCAAAAGGCGATGCGTTCACAGAAATAATCATCTGTGCGCCTTTGTTTTTTAAATCTTCTGCGACATCTGAATACCAAGTGTCCTCACAAATTGAGACACCATATCTGTGACCTTTAATTTCAAAAACTTCATTCACAGAGCCTGCCGCAAAATTTCTTTGCTCATCAAACACACCATAGTTAGGTCTGTGTTTTTTCTCAGAGACTGCAATAATCTCACCATTTTGAACAACAACTGATTTATTTAAAATACGGCCATCTTCTTGGCGTTCTGGTAATCCAACAATAATTGCCGTTTGCGACCCTTTTGTCATATCAATGACTTTATTTAATGAAACTTGCGCCGCCAAAAGAACATCTGGGTTCTCAACAGCGTCTTCTAAAGGATAGCCCGTTAATGACATCTCCGTTGTAACGACAAGATCAACGCCATCTTTTACCGCCTCAATGTAAGCTTTTTGTATTTTATCGAAATTTCCGTCAAAATCCTTAACTGTATAGTTTTGAACCAAAGGTCTGATTTTTACATCGTCACGCTTCAATTCATTCATTTCTTGTCTGATTTTATCTACTGCATCCATATCGCTCTCCTTTTATTAAACGCTTTTAAAGTAAAAAAGCGCCGTTTAGTCTTTCATGTCTTTACCAAACATAAGGGTAAAAACACTGAAACTAATCAATGTTATGAAGCGGGAATTTAAATTTGCAATATTTATTGCGCTATGTAAACAATTTTCTTCACATCTGATCTTGTTTTAATTCTCAAATCATACTATATCTTTATTATCTCTGACCTACTGTTGTTTAAGGGGTTCAAATTTACCTTTGCAATCGTGGGAAGGAATCAACCATAAAGATGCCTATGGTAGGGTCTTTATAAAATGATTTGCTACTAACTAATTGAAGGAGAAAGATAGCTATGTCTAAAGTTATTGGTATTGATTTAGGTACTACAAACTCATGTATCGCAATTATGGATGGTGATAAGCCCCGTGTTATTGAAAACGCAGAAGGCACACGAACAACACCGTCAATGATTGCTTTCGCAAAAGACGGCGAAAAGCTTGTTGGACAACCAGCCAAGCGTCAGGCCGTAACAAATCACGAAAACACTCTGTTTGGTATTAAGCGTCTAATTGGACGTCGTTTTGATGATGCCGAAGTAAAAGATATGAAAAAAAAAGCACCTTTTAATATCGTTAAAGGCGATAATGGGGATGCTTGGGTTTCTGTTGACGGCGAAAAATATGCGCCAAGTCAAATCAGTGCCTTTGTTTTACAAAAAATGAAAGAAACAGCAGAATCTTATCTTGGCGAAAAAGTAACTGAAGCTGTTATCACTGTTCCTGCTTACTTTAATGACTCTCAGCGCCAAGCAACAAAAGATGCTGGCCGTATCGCGGGCCTTGATGTGCTTCGTATTATTAACGAGCCTACTGCCGCTGCCCTAGCCTATGGTTTGGATAAAAAAGACAGCGGTACAATCGTTGTTTATGACCTTGGTGGTGGTACATTTGATGTCTCTATCTTGGAAGTTGGCGACGGCGTATTTGAAGTTAAAGCGACCAATGGTGATACATTCCTTGGTGGTGAAGATTTCGACCTTCGCATCATTGACTTCCTTGCTGAAGAATTCCAAAAAGAAAATGGCATTGATCTTCACAATGACAAAATGGCGCTTCAACGTTTAAAAGAAGCCGCTGAAAAAGCGAAGATTGAATTATCAAGCACAACTCAAACTGAAGTAAACTTACCATTTATTACAGCTGATCAAAATGGTCCAAAACACTTGAACTTGAACTTGACACGCGCTCAATTGGAGAAAATTGTTGCTGACCTTGTGAAGCGTACAATTGATCCATGTAAGGCAGCTCTTAAAGATGCTGGTTTAAAAGCGGACGATATTGATGAAGTTGTTCTTGTTGGTGGCATGACAAGAATGCCGAAAATCATTGAAACTGTTAAAGACTTCTTTGGTAAAGAGCCACACAGAGGTGTGAACCCTGATGAGGTTGTTGCTTGTGGTGCTGCAATTCAAGGTGGTGTCTTAAAAGGCGACGTTAAGGACGTTCTTCTTTTGGATGTTACACCATTATCACTTGGTATTGAGACATTAGGCGGCGTAATGACAAAGCTTATTGATCGCAACACAACAATCCCAACAAAGAAATCACAAACATTCTCAACTGCTGAGAACAACCAGAATGCTGTTACTATTCGTGTCTTCCAAGGGGAGCGTCAAATGGCGAATGATAACAAACTTCTTGGTCAATTTGATCTTGTCGGTATTCCACCTGCACCACGTGGTGTTCCTCAAATTGAGGTAACATTCGATATTGATGCAAATGGTATCGTTCAAGTATCAGCCAAAGACCAAGCAACTGGTAAAGAACAGCAGATCCGTATTCAGGCCTCTGGTGGTTTATCTGATGCTGATATTGACCAAATGGTTAAAGATGCAGAAGCGAACGCTGAAACCGATAAGAAAAAGCGTGAAGCTGCTGAGGCTCGTAATAACGCGGAAAGCCTTGTTCACTCAACTGAAAGCATGTTGAACGACTTAGGCGATAAAGTTCCAAGCGATGAAAAGGAAGCTATTGAAAAAGCAATGGCTGATCTTAAATCTGAGCTTGAAAACGAAGATGCTGATCCTGAAACTCTAAACGAGAAGACAGAAGAATTGACAAACTTGTCAATGAAGCTGGGCGAGCATCTTTATAAAGCACAAGCCGAAGAACAAGCAGCAAACGCATCTGAAAGCGATGCTTCGGATAATGCTAGCGATGACGAGAATGTTGTCGATGCAGAATTTGAAGATGTCAGCGATGATGATGACGATAAGAAAAGCAAGTCTGCTTAAAATTTAAGCATTAGATCTTTTAATTTAACAATAGCGCCCCACAATTTTTGCGGACACACTTGGATAAGTTTTAGCAAATTTGTGGGGAACTATAAAAAGTCTGTGGAAAGGTTTGTGCATAGCTCGATTCTTGTTGATTCGCTAATTTGATTGCTTCATTGTCTTAGAATAATCAAATTAAAAATTTTTCGAACAAGGGTTTAGCGCTTATGACAGAGATGAAGCTTCCTCCAGTTGATCTATATGATTTGCTCGGCACTAATCGTGAAGCAAGCCATGATGAGATCATTCGTGCTTATCGTCGTATCGCTAAAAAAACACACCCCGATCGAAAATATTCTAATGAGAACCAAGCTAAAAAAATGGAAGAGATTTTTAGGCTTGCCACTTTGGCTTATGACATTTTGTCAAATCCTCGTAAAAGAGCGCATTATGACCGTATGACAAAGCCTTCTTTCATCACAAAGCTTCTGCCATGGATTAACAACTCAAACAAAAGAACATCTTGGGTTGCTTAAAATTTTAAGATCATACCTTGCTGAAACTGAGCGAAGCTCATATATTTGGACAAGATAAGATTTAAAAGGAAACTGAAATCATGGCTAAAGATTACTATTCCGTTCTAGGGGTAACAAAAAGCGCAGATAAAGATGAGCTTAAAAAAGCTTATCGTAAGCTTGCGATGAAATATCACCCCGATAAAAATCCTGACGATAAGCAAGCTGAGCAAAAATTTAAAGAGGTCAGCGAAGCTTACGACACCTTAAAAGACGAACAAAAGCGTGCTGCTTATGATCAATATGGTCATGACGCCTATCAACAAGGTGGGTTTGGTGCTGCTGGTGGCGGTGCAAGAGCCGCAGGTGGTGGCTTTGGTGGCGCTGGATTTGGCGACATCTTTGAAGAAATGTTTGGCGAATTTATGGGTGGCGGTGCCCGTAGAGGTGGCGGTGCTTCTTATGGTGGTGGCTCTGCCAATGTTGGGCGCGGTGCTGATCTTAGCCAACAATTAGAAATTACTTTAGAAGAAGCCTTTGAAGGCGCGGAAAAAACAATCCGCGTTAAAAAGTTTGAGGCTTGCGATACCTGTGATGGCTCTGGTGCAGAACCAGGGAGCAAGCCAGTTGTCTGTGATCAATGTAATGGCGTTGGACGCGTTCGCATGCAACAAGGCTTCTTTACAATTGAGCGTACTTGCCCGAAATGTAATGGCGCTGGCGAGATGATCGAAAAACTTTGTGGTAGTTGCCATGGCTCGGGGCGTATTCGTAATGATAAGACATTGGCAGTAACAATCCCTGCAGGCATTGAAGATGGCACACGAGTTCGCTTAACTGGCGAAGGCGAAGCTGGCTTTAGAGGGGGGCGTTCGGGCGATCTCTATGTCTTTATTGCAATCAGACCACATAACTTCTTCCGCCGTGAAGGTGCTGATCTGAATTGCCGTGTCCCTATTCCAATCATTACAGCGACACTCGGCGGCTCAATTGAAGTCCCAACCATCGAAGGTGGGCGTTCTAAATTTACAATTCCAAGCGGCACACAAAGCGGTCAGAAATTCCGCCTAAAAGGTAAAGGCATGACCCAATATGGCCGTGGCGATCGTGGCGATATGTATTTAGAGGTTCAGGTCGAGACCCCTGTCAACTTGAGTAAAAAACAAAAAGAGCTTTTAAAAGAGTTTGAGAAAAAGGGAGATGGCAAAAACAGCCCTCGCTCAACTGGCTTTTTTGATAAAGTTAAAGAACTTTGGCAAGACTTGACTGAATAAACAATCTTACACCCCTTTTAAATCGAGGCTTTTGGATTTAAATCCACCTTCCCTAATAAGTATATTAGAAACATACCCAATACTTAAAAATAATATTTGACATAATTATTTAATTATGTATAATTACTTCATATTTTGAGATACAACTTATAAAATTTATTGGAGCATAAATATGAAAGCAACGACTGCCCTAGCCCTAGCATTAACTTCTGGAACCTTATTATTGTCTGCCTGTGGAGCACAAGATGAATCGAATTATGACGGTTCTTACAACGCTGTAGAAGAAACAATTACGGCAGATGTCCTTGAGTGTCGCGATGGTTATGGAAGAATTGTTCAAACTTATACAGAAGACTTAAGTTTTAACGAAAACTATTCACGCATTGAATTTACATCATCAGTATCAGGTGAAACATTTAACTTGCCCGCTGATGACTGCTTCATAGAAACAAATGCAACGATAAAGCCTTCAGATTTTCGACACTTTAACTACATCGGATAAATTTTTTAAAAAGTCCTACTAAAGGGCTTTTGGGACTAAATTCAATTACCTTTATTAACTCGAGCTTCAAACTGCTTAATAGATAGTTAATTATTTGACATAATGTTTTTTTGTGTGTAATATTGTGTGATGGATAATTATTCATTAAGGGGGATTAAATGAAAGAACTAGCCCAAACAGATGATAGCATAAAAATAAAAAGTATGTTTTGTGACATATTTAATTCGTTTTCATACAAGGGCGGCGCAGCCTTAACCATGGACAAATGTGCAAAACTTGGCATGACACCTCGAGAGACAGCTATTGAAGTAGCCAAAAGTATGAAAGAGAAAAAACATGAAACAAAGCGTAACATCATAGCTTTTGGTGTTGCAAGCATAGGATATGGTCTAATTGCTATGACTGCACTCCCTGTTTTTACTGGAGCTTTATGTATAGCTGTTAGCCTTAAAAAATTACCCAAAGTCGATTTTAAGAAAATGGAATTTAAAATGGTTGACAATAGACTAAGAGGAAGTTCGTCTGATCCTAATACATTTGATGATCGTGCAAAAGAAATTGTCGACAAACACTACGGAAAAAGATTTAAAGACGGTGTTACTCCTTAAAATAACACCAAGACTTAGAATTTTTAAAAAGAAAAGCCCCGCTCAAAAACCGGGGCTTTTTTATGTGTTTGAAAAAGAGCTTTATTATTAAATGAAATCACGGATTGAAAGAACACCTATTAATTTATCGCCATCCACTACGGGCAAGTGGCGAAAGCCATGCTTTTTCATCAGCTCTTTAGCTTCATCTTTTGATTGATCAAAGCGGATAGAGATTGGGTTTGGCGTCATCACATCTTCTAAATGAACCTCATCAAGAGCCAAGCCTTTACCAATGACTTTGACCATTAAGTCACGCTCACTAAACATACCGACAATTTTGTGCCCATCAACAACAGGCATCGCACCAACACCGCCAGCAATTAAAAGATCAACCGCATCTTTAACAGTCATTGTAGGCGCCCCTAGGATAATCATATCCATACGGCTTAGTTGTGGCATATCTTTAATCATTTTTATAAATTCCTGTATTTTTAAAAATTAATAGTGGCGGGTAATTGAGTAATGCGCCAATTCCTCAAGAAGTGAGGCAATGTGAGTGTTTTTAATGTAACCACTATTTTCAATTTTTTTCAAGCTCTTCGTTGCCAAATCAATATAGTCTTTTGCAACATCAATGCTTCGCTCCAATGCATTTGCCTCATCAATGTAAGTAAGAGCCGTTTCAAAATCGTCATCATTTTGATCGCCCTCTTCAAAAGTGCGTTTCCAAAACTCTTTTTGTGTTTGATCTGCACCCTCTAGGCTTAAAATAACAGGCAGTGTCATCTTGCCTTCTTTAAAATCATCACCTGTGTCTTTACCAAGATCTTTGCTAGGTGTTTGATAATCAAGAACATCATCGACAATCTGAAATGCTACACCGAGCGCCATACCATAGTCTTTGATAGCCGATTGTGTTTCATCATCACATTCACAGATCACGGCGCCAACTTCCGTTGCAGCAGCAAAAAGAGCGGCTGTTTTAGACTCAATAACTTGGCGATATTCATCAAAAGTTGTGCTTAAATTACTGGTTGTTGAAAGCTGTAAAACCTCGCCTTCTGCGATCACAGCGGAAGCATCTGATAAAATCTTTAGAACCTCTAAAGAGCCATCTTGAACCATTAATTGAAAAGCTCTTGAGAATAGAAAATCACCAACCAAAACACTTGCCTGATTACCAAAGACTAAATTGGCTGTATCTTGACCTCTCCTCTTATCACTTTCATCAACAACATCATCATGAAGAAGTGTCGCAGTATGAATAAATTCAACACAAGCCGCCAAGCGTTGTGAGCGTATCCCTTGATACCCAAACATTGCCGCACTCGCAATTGTTAGAAGTGGGCGCAATCGTTTACCACCAGAAGCAATCAAATACCCTGCCAATTGCGGGATAAGAGCAACATCAGAGCGCATCTCTTTTAAGATGATATCATTAACCTGCCCCATATCATCATTTAAGAGCGATAATAGCTCTTTGACAGGGTTTGAATTTGATTTGTTTTTGAGCGATGTGTTTGCTTGCATAAAAATCTCTTCGAAAAATATCTTCTAAACACTATATATATTTATTATATAAGGTCTAGTAAAGCCTCAAGAGTGATTATATTGAAAAAGATTATTTTAAAATGAAAGAAATTTTACGCAGTAACGATATTATTCGCCTAACATGGGCGAAAAACCTACTTGAAGAGCATGATATCCAAGCCTTTCATTTAGATTATAATATGGCGATGGCGGAAGGTAGCATCAGTGCTATTCAACAACGCCTGATGGTTATTGAAGAGGATTATGAGCAGGCAAAAAGCCTCCTTGATAAAGCCATTGAAGAGTTAGGATAATAAATTTGATAGATTTAGAAACATTTGAAACCCTTGGTGGTCATTTAAACATCAGTGCTCCTGCAAAAGGATACCGTGGTGGCATTGATCCCTATTTATTAGCCGCCTGTGCCGATGGAGCTGGTAAAATCTTGGACATGGGCACAGGCATGGGCACCGTCATTTTAGCGCTTGCAACTAGGCTCAGAAAAGAAGGAGAATTAGAAAGCTGTCAATTTGAAGGGCTCGATATTTGCCCTATAAATGTCAAAATCGCGAGCGATAATGCCAAACAAAACGAATTAGATATCAACTTCTTTCAAGCCAATATCCTCGGATATAGAGAGCTTGAGCAAAATCAATATGATGAGATTTTAATCAATCCCCCCTATTTCGAAGATGGGCATTATTATGAAGATGATGAGACAAGAAAACAACTTAGCAATCATGAGGGGCAATCTGGCGCACTCTTAAAAGATTGGATCATTGCAGCCAATTACCTGCTAAAAGCCAAAGGAGCACTTACAATGATCCACCGTACAGATCGCTTAGATGATATTTTAAGTTTTTTAAAAGAAAAAAAATTTGGCGCGATTGAGCTTTTTCCCATTTGGCCAAGACAAAATGAAGCTTCAAAACTTATCCTCTTAAAAGCGCGAAAAAACCGAAATACTGGGCTTAAACTTCATCAAGGTCTAATCTTACACCAAGATCATGGCGCCAAAGAATACACCGATGAGGCAAAAGAAATTTTATATAATTGTGGATCTATTTGCCTTTAATGATTGTTTAAATTGAAATTAACCATATTTTGCGTATTCTAATGACAATGAATTTTAATTAAGGAACTTAAATGTTTAAACTTCTTTGCAAACTTCCTTTTATCGGCTCAAGGCTTAAGAAAAGAAACCGTGTTCATGTGATCCGCATGAGTGGGGTTATCGCAGCCCCAGAAAACAGTTCTCGGCGTTCTAACACAATTAATTTAAATGACTATAAGTCTTTAATAGATCAGGCCTTTGATCACCCAGCTGTGAATGCAGTTTATATTATTCTTAACTCCCCTGGTGGATCGCCGGTACAATCTGATTTAATTGGCGAGTATCTTTTAACAAAGAAAAAAGAACATAATATTCCAATCACAGTCTTTGTCGAAGATGTTGCAGCCTCTGGTGGCTATTGGATTGCGTGTGCAGCTGATGAAATATATGCCCGCCCTGCTTCAATTGTTGGTTCAATTGGCGTTGTTTCGGCTGGTTTTGGCTTAAATGAACTCATTAAGCGCTATGGTATTGAGCGCCGTGTTTATACATCAGGCACACAAAAAGCCTTCATGGATCCGTTTCAAAAAGAACAAGAAAAAGACGTCAAACGTTTAAAAGATTTGCAAACAAACATACATGATATCTTTATCAAGTGGGTCAAGCAACAGCGTGGCGACAAGCTAAAAGGCACCAAGAAAACGCTTTTCGATGGTCAGTTTTGGCTTGCCCAAGATGCGCTTGATAAAGGCCTAATTGATGGCATTGATACTTTGGATAAAAAAGCAAAAGAGGTTTATGGCGACAATGTAAAACTAAGATATTTCGAGCCAGAGCGTGGGTTTATCAGCTCGCTGTTTAAAATGAAGCTGGAACCAAGCTTTAAAAGTCTAGAAAATGATCTTGCTTGGTCAAAATTTAACATGAAGGCTTAAAAGACGATGAAAGGTTTTGGGATATATATTTTAATTGCGATTATTTTGTTTTCGATTAATCCCATTCTGTTCTTTTCAGTTTTATTCTTTTTTTTCTTTACCTCTTATCTAAGTTCAAAAAAGCAGGACAAACTTGATAACGGGTTGATGCGCCTACCTACATGGGTTTCTAAAAACACTTTTTTAAAAATTTATAAAGCATCTGACACAAAAGGTAGGCATAACTTCGTGCGGTTTTATAAGATGCTGGCAGCAATAGAAAGAAAGTCAAAAAAACAAAAACAATCAGTCTTTCAATTGCCTGAGGTTGAAACGCCACAGCATCAAGGCAGCTATGATGTTCAAGGCTATAAAAAACAAAAACCTCGAAAATCCCGCATTTCAATTTCTAATTATGATGAAAATGATACTGAGCTATTTGATGATATTGAAACAGAAGAATATCTGGGTGTTCCAACAATTACGCAAGAAACACCAGCACGATCATATTTAAGAAAACAAAAAGAAAATGATAAGCTAAAGATCATTAATCAATATCTTTCAGAATCACAAACTAAAGAAAATAATGGCTTTACAACAAGCGATAGTAGCTATACAAGGGAAGAGCTTTATAAGAAAGCCCCTGTAAAAACGATTACATGCCCTAAATGTGATATGGTTTTTGAAACAGAAAGCCCGCAAGTCTGCCATCTTGCCGATTGCTATTACGACTAACCCCCATCATTATAACGAATATATTTTATTACCATATCTCATAAAATTATGAATAGGAAAAAATTCTTATTTAGCATTGACATGGCGCCTAAATTCCCGCAAACTTTAAAACTGCCGACTAAAAAAAAGGCAATAAATAAAAAATAAATATATAAACAGGGAAAATAAGATGCCAAAAGATCCAAACAATCCATTAGGACTCCCAAATGGGGCTCCAAGACCAAATCCAGCGCCAAAAAGGCCTGATCCTTTCGCAGGAGCAGGTAAAAATGTTGCCCTCGTTCAGCTCGAAGGCTCAATTATGCCTGGTGGCGCTATTGAATATTTTAAGTCTAACCTGCTTTTGGAGACGGCATTCCAAAACCCGAAAATTGACTCTGTTATGCTCTACATTAACAGCCCCGGTGGATCGCCAACCCAATCAGAGATGATTGCAGGTCGTATCCGTGAACTTTCAAAGAAATTTAATAAGCCTGTTGTTACCGTTGTTGGTGACATGGCGGCCTCCGGTGGGTACTGGATTGCTGCTGCTGGTGATGAAATTTATGTCCACAAAACAAGTGGTGCTGGCTCGATTGGTGTCGTCCAAAACGCACAAGGTGTTGTTGACAAAATGAAAAAAGAAGGCGTTGAGGACAGAACTCTTTACTCTGGTAAAAACAAAGTAACAAACAGTCCTTACAAGCCAGTTGATCCAAAAGAGCGTGCAAACCTCCTTAAAAAACTACAATTCTTACACCATGAATTTATTGACTGGGTACAAGAGCGTCGTGGCTCAAAGCTAAAAGATAGTCTAATCGACAAGAAAAACGTTCTTGATAGTGAGTTATTTTCTGGTGAGATGTGGTTTGGTAAGCAAGCCGTTGAAGTTGGTCTAGCTGACGGTATCGGTAGCATCCATTCTGTATTGGAGAAGAAATTTGGCGCAGATGCAAAACTCTTTGGTGTTGGTTTAGTTCCTGGTCAAGGCCCTGTAATCTTCAAAATGGGCGCATCTGAAGACGAACTTAAAACCAAAACTGCTAATGATAGCAATGCAGAGTTTAACGAGATTTCAAAACAGCCTAAAGTCAAAGCTAAGGCTGAGAAAAAGCGTATTCGTGTAAAAGCTGGATCAAAACCAAGAATATAATTTAATATCTTCCTTTTTAAAGACTTCAAAGCCCTCATTTTTGAGGGCTTTTTCTTACACTAAATATTTCCCACAATTCTTGTGCTTTCGGGCTTGTCTTTTGGGCTCTAGGCTTTTATTGTACTAAACATTAACACTATAGATGATGACAGATACGGTTTTAAAAGCAAATGACAGACAAACCCCTTTCTTTTCAAGATATAATTTTAACCTTACAAAATTATTGGTCGGAGCAAGGCTGCTCTATCCTACAGCCCTATGATGTTGAGATGGGCGCTGGGACATTCCACCCTGCGACTACTTTGCGTTCTTTAGGCCCTAGCCGTAAATGGAACTGTGCTTACGTACAACCATGCCGCCGCCCTACCGATGGACGCTATGGGGAGAACCCGAATCGTTTGCAACACTATTATCAGTTCCAAGTCATTATGAAGCCATGTCCAAAAGATGACCAAGAGTTATATCTTGGCTCTTTAAAGGCGATTGGTATCGATCCAATGAAGCATGATATTCGTTTTGTTGAAGATGACTGGGAAAGCCCAACCCTTGGTGCATGGGGACTTGGCTGGGAAGTTTGGTGTGATGGTATGGAAGTCTCACAATACACTTACTTCCAACAAGTTGGGGGGATTGATTGTGATCCTGTGCCTGTTGAATTGACATATGGGTTAGAGCGTTTGGCAATGTATATCCAAAATGTTGATAATGTTTATGACCTTGCTTTTAATAATGACGGCGTAAAATATGGCGATATTTACCTGCGCGCAGAGCAAGAATTTTCTGCCTTTAATTTTGAACATGCCGAAACGGATTTCCTCTTTGACCAATTTAAAGAGGCTGAAATTCAATGTTCTAAACTTATTGAGCAAAATTTGGCACTACCTGCCTATGATTATTGTATCAAGGCGAGCCACTTGTTTAACTTGCTTGATGCTCGAGGCGTTATCTCTGTTTTAGAGAGACAAGCTTATATTGGACGCATCAGAACGCTCGCGAAACAATGTTGTGAATCATGGTTAGAACACGCAAAAGCGCCTGCTAAAAAGGCTGCCTAGTAATTTAAAATAAGATAGATGGTATAAGATAAAAGATGGCTGAATTATTTATTGAACTCTTAAGTGCTGATCTTCCAGCAAGAATGCAAAAACAAGCATCAGAAGCATTTGCAAAAATCATGCTTCAAAAGTTAGAGGAATTTGACATTCCTTTTGATGAAGGTGGTTTTCATTCAACCCCTCGTCGCTTGATTTTCTTTGTAAATGGTCTTCCTGCAAAAATTGAAGACAGTGTTGAAGAACGCAGAGGTCCAAGAACCGACGCCCCAGAAAAAGCAATTCAAGGCTTTCTTCGTGGTGCAGGTGTTAGTTTAGATCAGTGTGAAAAACGTGACACCGGCAAGGGTGAATTTTATTTTGCCCAAATCGTTAAAAAAGGCGGCGACACATCTAATGTCCTTCAACGCATTATTCCAGAGGCAATCGGTGCAATGCAATGGCCAAAATCTATGCGCTGGGGTGAAACATCTGTGCGCTGGGCACGACCATTAAAAAATATCTTGGCTGTGTTTGATGGCAAAGTTGTGCCGTTTAACTTTGATCTGGGTGGCGAGGCTGAACCATTAACGGCGAATACAAAAACCGTTGGACATCGCTTCTTAAAACCAGAAGAAATTAAAGTCACTGATTTTGATGATTATCAGCGCAAAATGCATGGTGCATTCGTCATGATTAATCGTGATGAACGTAAAAAAATTATCATGAATGAAGCAACTCTAATTGCAAAAGGTAAAGGATTAACGCTTATTGATGATAATAATCTAGTTGAAGAAATCGTTGGTCTGATCGAATGGCCTGTTGTTTTAAACGGTACCTTTGAGGAAGAATTTTTAAAAGTGCCTCAAGAATGCCTTATCTCAACCATGAAAAAAGATCAAAAATATATGCCAATGTTTGATGATAACGGTAAGCTTGCCAATCATTTTGTTGTTGTCTCAAACATGATTACGGATGATAAAGGTAAAGCGATTGTTGCGGGGAATGAAAAGGTTCTTCGTGCCCGCCTTTCAGATGCTCGCTTCTTTTATGAGCAAGATTTAAAACATAAATTAGAAGATCATCGTACTGGCTTAACACAAATTAAATTCCATGACCAACTTGGCAATTTAGAGCAAAGAACAAAACGCCTTGAGGAACTATCAGAAACTATTTCTAAATCTATGGATGATCATTCAGGCCAAAGTAAAATCGCAGCTGGTCTTTGTAAATGTGATCTTTTAAGCGGCATGGTTGGCGAATTCCCCGAACTTCAAGGCATTATGGGGCGTTATTATGCACTGGCCGAGAAATTCCCAAGTAAGGTTGCCTTTGCAATTGAAGAACATTATAGCCCTGCTGGCCCTGATGATGCATGTCCAACTGATCCAGTATCAGTGCAGCTAGCATTGGCTGATAAAGTGGATGTGCTTTCTGGTTTTTTTGCTATTGATCAAAAGCCAACAGGTTCAAAAGACCCGTTTGCGCTTCGCCGTGCGGCTTTAGGGATCATTCGTTTAATCTTAGAAAACAAATTACGCCTAAATTTAAAAGAGCTCTTTGATAAAGGCGTTTCTTCATATGATGGCATTATTGATATCGCTAAAAAAGATCAAATTGTGAGCGATCTTCTTGAATTTATCGCTGATCGCTTAAAGGTCGCTTTAAAAGATAAAGGTGTGCGCCATGATGTGATCGATAGCGTATTCTCTGTTTCTTTTGATGGCGATTTAACAAGCATGATTGCCC
>PBIV01000024.1 GCA_002720935.1 Rickettsiales bacterium
GCCAAATGTATATGACGTTGCACCAAGTCGGCTTAATTCTGCGTCAGAAATACTAATATTTCCTGATCCAGCTGTACCGATATCAATCGTTTGTCCTGCGACTGAGTTTGCTAATGTAAGGGCACCAATATTGCTCATAGTACGATTTAGCCCAAAGTCGCTTGCATAGATTTCTAAATCATTGCCCCCTGCATTCCAAATACCTGATGAGATAACAAAGCTACCTGTTCCTACATCAAGAATGCGGTTTGCGTTTTGTGACATTGAAGCACTACTTAATGTGATGCCATTAGCACTCACATCTGTGTTAAAGGCAATATCACCAACGGCTGTTAAGCTTAACGAACCACCAATTGTGCCTTCATTCGTGATTGTGATCGCCGCACCTGAATCAATATTCACATTGCTTGAGCCAAAATTAAAGTTGGTATCAAGAACTACATTGCCAGAATTACTTGAACCAAGCGTAATTGTGCTTGCACTCATATTACCTAATTCTGTATCAGAGATATGAATATCCCCTGTTCCAGCTGTACCAATATCAATAGATTGCCCAGCAAGTGCGTTGATAAAGCTTAAGACATCAAAGTTTGTAAAGTCTGTATCATTTAAAATAAAATCATTGGCCGTTACAGTTAAATCAGCGCCACCACCGTTCCAACTAGATGCATCCACATTAAAGTCGCCCGTGCCAGTATCAATAAAACGATCTTCCCCATTTTGATAAATCTGAGACGCTGAAATTGTTAAACCATTAACATCTAAATCATCATTAATTTGAGTGTTAAATGAACGTGAGTCGAGAGTTAATGCCCCGCCCATAGTTCCTTCATCATTAATCGTAATACCTGCATTTGATGTAATTGTTACATCACTGCCTCCAAAATCATGTGTTGTATCAAGCGTTACAATACCTGCATCATTTGATCCAAACACATAAGAATCAGCACTTAAATTACCAAGTTCAGTTGTACTAATTCTATTTGTTGCTACACCACTTGCACCAACATCAATGCGCTCGCCAGCTACGTCATTTGCAAATCTCAGTGTACCAACATTCGAGATCGTTCCGTTAATAACTGTATCACTCGCATAGATCGATAAATTGTGACCACCTGCGTCCCATGCGCCAGCCGTTAGAGTGAAAGCACCAGTACCAGCGTAAATATTTCGAGTTGACGTCTGCGAAATTGTCGCAGCATTAAGTGTAATGCCATTAAAGCTAATAGATTGTGAGAATGAGATATTACCAACGGCATCAATATTTACTGACCCCGTGCTTACACCCTCATTACCGACAAAAACATCGCCATTAGAAATAATTTCAATATCACTAGAACCAAAGTTATTGGCCGTATTAAACCTTAAAATATCTGTATTGCTGTCACCTAGCTTATAGTTTGAGGCACTTAAATTTGCTAATTCAGCATCAGAGAGATGAAGGTCTGCCCCATTATCAGCACCAATATCCATGGTTGTTTGTGATGGCGATAAGAAGATTTCTAAAAGATCAATATTTGAAATACTGCCCGCAACCTCAATATCAGCACCTTTTAGTCTGACATTATAACCACTAGCGTTCCATGTGCCCGATTGAATATCTATTAATCCGTTGCCTGAATTTAGGATAACACCACCATCTTGTGAAATTGTAGAGGCGTTAATAGTAATGCCTTCAGCAGAAATATTAGAATTTAAAGCCAAGTTTGACGTAGCATTAAACTCAATCGATCCATCATTGGAACCATCATCTGCAATCGTAATATCCGCACCTGAAACATAGCTGACATTTGCGGTGCTAAAGTCATTTGCTGTATTCAGGTTTAAATTACCAGAGTCATTTGAACCAAAGCTAATATTGGTTGCAGATAAATATCCTAATTCAGTCTCGTCAATTGAAATTGTACCGGTATTTGCAACACCGACATCAATCGTTGTACCCGCTTGAGAGTTTGCTAACGTTAATGTACCAACATTTGAAATTATATCCCCGATCGCAAAATCACTGGCCAATAGATCAAGATCATACCCCCCAGCATCCCAAGCACCCGCAGTTAATGTGAATGTTCCTGCGCCAGCATCGATGATACGATTTGCATTTTGTGAAATACTCGCAACATCAAGTGTAATACCATTTGCATCTACATCTGTGTTAAGGGCGATCGAACCAACTGCATCAATATCTAGCGCGCCAGCTATTGTACCTTCATTCGTGATTGTAATACCTGCACCAGAAATTAAATTAACATCTGTTGAACCAAAATTATAAGACGTGTTAAACGTCATATTCCCTGAATCAGCAGAACCGATTGTCAGTATTGCAGCCGTAATATCGCCCAAGAGATCATCCGAAACATGAAGCTCTCCAAGATCCGTATCGCCAACAGAAACCAAACGACCAGCCGTATAATCTTCGATTGTCACTGTGCCAGTTGTTTGAATAGAAGCCCCCGCAGTTAAATCAATACTATCTGCGCTAAGTGTAATATCCCCAGCATAAGAGCCATCGCCAAGTGTTAATAAGGCATCGCCATAAATACCTGTTGTGCCTGTGTTATGATCCGCACTTAAACTAATATTTCCTGAATTACTGATAATAGAAATTGGCTCATCAATGTGGATTGCATTACCACTTGCAACATTTTCAGATGCTTGCGCTACAATTGTAATATTGCCTGAATCTGTATCAATTGTTTTTGTACCAACATCGCCAATGTGAATGCCTGAATTTGTTGTGCCTGTGCCTGAATTTAAAGCTTCGATATAGATATGACCGCTTGTTGTATCAATATCTAACGTGCCATTAACATCAATTGCCTCTCCATCTGCACCCTCATAAGTTGCGTAAATATTAATATCGCCCGCACCTGAATTAATAATAGTATCATTCAGAGCTACCCCAGCTGAGAGACCGTTCCCACCAACTGCTGGGTTAATAGCAGAACCAACATTAATATACCCATCATTGGTTGAAATTGTTACATCGTTAAAGCTTACACGCCCACGAGAAACCATATCTTTATCGGCAAAGACATCAAGATTGATGGCGCCGGCTGTATTTGCCAAAATATCATTATTAAACACAATCGCGTTATCAGCCTCAAACCTGTATGTAACATCATTTGTACCAGTGTTTTTAATCAAGTCAGATGATATAAATATATTTTTTCCAGTCGACATGGTTAAATTCGCATCGCCATAATCTTTGCTCGCACTATAGCGGATAGACTCCGTATTGGCTGTACCAAAGATGAAGTTATCGGCCGATAGATTTGATAAATCAGTATTATCAATTAAAACTTCACCAATTGTTACATTACCAATATCCAAATCCTGACCACTAACAGAATTTGATAGAGTGAGTGTCCCAACATTAGAGATTGTATCGCCAATTGCAAAATCACTTGCTAATAAATCAAGATCATTTGTGCTCGCATCCCAAGCACCCGCCGTTAAAGTCAGTGCACCAGTTCCTGCATCAATAATACGGTTTGCGTTTTGTGAAATCGTTCCTGTATTTAATGTTAACCCATTGGTAGAAATATCTGTATTTAGAGCGATCGCAGTTGTCGCATCAAGACTTAATGAGCCTGCAATAGTCCCTTCATTACTAACCGTAATTGTACCGCCTGAGACAACATCAACATCGCTTGATCCAAAGTCATGTGATGTGCTTAATGTAATATCGCCTGCGTCACTTGAACCGATAATATAGTTTGAAGCAGAGAAATATTGCAAACCAGTGTTTGTTAAATAAAGCCCACCAACATCCGTTCCAACACCAATATCGGTACCTGCTGTACGCTCTTCAAAAGTAACTGCGCCAGTTGTTTGATATGTACCTGAGTTAATTACAATATCATCAACTGTGAATGCAATATCGCCGGCCATTGTTGCACTGCCTATTAATCCATCGATAAACACATCTGCAGAATTATTACCAATACCACTAATTGTGATGTTACCAGCGTCTGTGACTTCAATATTAGAATCACCATAATTAGATCCATAAGTAACCAAAACACCGTAATTATTTGTTGCTGCGCCATCACCAGATGCTTCACCATAAATATTGATATCTGCATCAACTGAGCGAACAATACCACCATCAAAAATACGAACCCCTAAATTTGATGAGGTTGCACCTGCATTCGTTGTATAACCTTGAAGCGTAATAGTTCCTGGCGCGTTATCATCACCAAGCGATTCAATTAATGCATTTTGATAGATTAAGATACCTTCGTTACTAGAGCCAACGCCATCATCAGTCCCCGTAATTGTGATTGCCCCTGTTGTTGTCCTGATGATGGCTCTTTCATCTGCTTGAGATGAACTTCCCAAAATACGAACACCATTATTATTACTTTCTACTCCACTGCCATACCCATCAATATCAATATTACCAGATTGCGATGTAATAACAGCACCTTGGCCACCACCAATAGTGATTAAAACACCATAATTACTATTGGTTCCAACACCAGATGTTCCATCTATATCGATAAAACCAGCATCCGTTGTTATAATCGCGCCAGATACGTCAACACCATGATTAGAAGTATTTCCGCCATTAGAACCACCTGTACCATCTATTGATATTGTTCCAGATCCAGCTGTTATCACTGAAGCTGCTGAGGTTAATTGTACCCCATTGTTATTAATACCAGAGCCATTAGCCCCACCAACACCAACGATATCTATATTTCCGCCATCTGCATCTAATATAGATAAAATATAAACCCCCATTAGAGAACTAGTGCCATCCGCATAAGCACGGCCTCTTAATGTGATATTACCACCGCTTGATTCAATACTATCATTACCACCCGCAGCCGTGATGTTAATACCATTATCATCCGTACCACTCCCCGCAAAACCTTGCGCATAGCCATCGGCAAACCCATCAGAAGACACACCGCCATTGGCACCATCATCCAAACCACCAGCCATATAAATATAACCGCCATTTGTGTGAATATCAGAATCGAGTATTTGAATATTACCGCCATCTGTTGCATCAGCATCGGACCAAATATTGACATTAATCGCACCGCTTGAAGCCGTGATATTCCCACTTGTGCCAGTAATGATTGATCCGTCAGCTTTAAATAAATAATCGGCCGTTCCAGCGCCAGTTTGCTTATCTATCTGCGCAACAATGTTAATATCTCCACCAGAAATAATCGATAAATCACTATCACCAAAATCAACTGTTGCTAAGCTGGCACGAATATCACCACTTGTATCTGAGCCAAAAACATAGGCGTCTGCTGAAATCCTAGCAATTTCATTGTAATCCACAACAATATCACCAGTATGCGTGTAACCAAGATTAATTGTTTGTCCTGCAACTGCATTCGCTAGAGTAATCATTCCAACATTTGAAATTGTATCATCAATATTAAAATCACTTGCCAATAGATCGAGATCATAAGCCCCTGCATCCCAAGCACCAGTAGTTAAAGTAAATGTGCCCGTTCCTGCATCGATGATGCGATTTGCATCTTGTGCAATCGTTGCACCGTCTAATGTAATGCCATTTGCACTAATGTCTGTGTTTAAAGCAATTGCACCAACCGCATCAATATCCAAAGCACCTGCAATCGTGCCTTCATTACTAATCGTGACGCCTG
The DNA here is from genome assembly GCA_002720935.1 of Rickettsiales bacterium. Classification (GTDB taxonomy): domain Bacteria; phylum Pseudomonadota; class Alphaproteobacteria; order Micavibrionales. Next base: position 5,634 of record PBIV01000024.1, read on the forward strand.
CACCTGAGATGATATTTACATTTGAAGAACCAAAATTATTTGAGGTATCAAACGTTACCAGCCCTGAATCGCTGGCTCCAAAAATATAGTCTGCGGCAGTGAAATACGAAAGGTATGTGTCTGATAGATGTAAGCCACCGCCATCTGTCACACCCACTGAAACTTGGGTAGAGGCATTATAATTTTCTAATGTCAAAGTTCCCGATGTTTGGATTGATGATCCAGCCAATAAAACAATATCATCTGTTTTTAACGTTACATCCCCTGCATAACTGCCATCACCGATGATAAGCGCACCAGAATTCCAGACAAAAATACCATTCCCACCATCGGTCGTCTTACCTGTCACAGAAATATTTCCTGACGTGCTATTGAATGACACAGTCTCATCAATCATAATCCCAGCACTATTGTTTGGATCAGTAGCGGAACTAAGGCCCGTTATCAGAATATCACCAGTAACCGTATCAAATGTCTTTGTACCCACTCCATTAAAACGAATACCTGTTGCCCTACTGCTACTGCTCGCATTATTACTATAAATTGTTATAGCACCGCCAGTCGTATCAAAATCCAAATCATTCGCAAATATTGCGTTTGATAGCGTAGAATAACTCGTGTAAGAACCATAAAATGCGATATCACCATCACCAGTGCTTAGTGTCACATCATCAACAGCCAAAGCTCTCGTTGATGAAACATTTGATGTAGCTGGATTAAGTTCAGTGCCCACTAAGAAATCACCGCCATTAGTATTAATGTCACTGGATGACATAACAAAATAACCATGAGAATTCTGATCTGCATTCGCATCAAAAACAAAGTTCAAAGCCCCTGCCGACGATGTAATATTTGCACCATTAATAGTAATTTTTGTATCTGATGAAAATGTATATGTGACTTCACTTGATCCTGTACGATCAAAGTCAGAATTAAAGATCATATCCCCAGCAGTAATGAAATCAATATCCGCATCACCAAAATCAACTGTACTATTTATTCTCATTTCGCCAGCTGTTGAAGATCCGAAAATATATTTTGTCGCAGAAAGATTACCCAATTCACTATCTGTAATAATTGCATCTCTTGAATCAGAAGCACCGACATCAATGCTTGTTCCAGCTTGGCTGTTGGCCAATGTTAAGGTGTCAACATTTGAAATTGTATCAAGGATCTCAAAATCACTTGCTAATAGATCAAGATCAAAGGTTCCAGCATCCCAAGCACCTGCCGTTACAGTGAATGTGCCTGTGCCTGCATCAATGATACGGTTTGCATTTTGTGAAATCGTTGCACCGTCTAATGTAATACCATTTGCACTGACATCCACATTAAGCGCAATCGTACCAGTTGCATCAATGTCCAATGCGCCAGTTGTTGTTGCATCACTTGACATAGTAACACCTGAACCAGAGACAAGATTGATATCCGTAGCCCCAAAATCAGTTGTTGTATTAAAATAGATGCTCCCAGATGTTGCATTACCGATATTGATTGTAGGTGCAGAGACAGTCGTTAACATCGTATCTTTTAGGAATGAGCCTGAAACATTTGTACCAACACTAATGTCACCACCAGTCGTCCCCTCTAAGAAAGTGACCGAGTTATTTGCTATAATATTTAAGGTTACATTCACATGATCAATTGCATAGCTATCAGATATAATCGTTACATCAGATGTTCCAGAACTACCAATTGTTTGGGTTGCTGTTGATCCGGCATTAAAGAATAAATTGTTATTTGCACCCTTTGTTCCAGCCTCAATAGTTATTGAACCACCGCCCGTTGAATCAATCACAACACCGTCTTGCCACAGGCCAACACCAAAAGATTGATTTGAATGACCAATAAGGTAAATATCACTCGCATTTGTTGTAATCGTACTACTTGTAATAGTCATACCTCGAGCTGTGGCGCTTGAAGAGGTTGAACCATCAGCTTCAATTCTAATAGTACCAAAATTCGAGTCTGCGCTATTTGTAGAAATAACTGAGCCAGAACTTAATGTAATTGCATCCGTATAATTTTCCCGATCACCGCCACTTTCGGCATAAATATCAATATTGCCTGTTGTTGTCGAAATTGAGGCTAAATTCACAGTACCAAAGCCTGCCCTATATGCATTACCTGTTGCGGCTCCAAACGCATCAATATCAATATTACCAGCACCAGTCGAAATCGAACTTCCATCAATTAAGACACCTGTGTGAACTTCACCATCAGCGCCTTCACCACGGATGTTTAAATTTCCGCCTGCCGTTGTAATAGTTGAGCCATTATATAAATATACACCATTAGCAATGGTTGAATTACCAACCGCATTCCCCGATAAAGGATCAGCGCCACCACCTATAACGATAGAGCCGCCTTCTGTTGTAATATCTAAATCATTAAAATATACATATCCGCCTTTATTGGTCGCCTGATCGCGATCTGCATTGAATGTGAGATTAATTGCCCCTTGATCAGAACTTGCCATCAATGACAAACCTGTAACAGAGTTATAAATACTCTCATCCGCTTGGAAGATATAGTCAACTGTTTCAGAACCTGACTGCTTATCTAACGTCCCGGCAATAGCAATATTATCACCAGAAATAAAGGCTAAGTTGGCATCTGCAAAATCTACATCCGTGTTAATTGTTACAATACCACTATCATCTGAGCCAAATCGAATATTATCAGCTGATAATAAAGCCAATTCAGTGTCGTCAATCCTAATATCAGCCCCAGATGAAGCGCCAATATCAATTGTTGCGCCTGCTTGACTGTTAGCCAATGTTAATGTTCCGACATTTGAGATTGTATCGCCGATAACAAAGTCACTTGCTAATAAATCAAGATCATAAGCCCCAGCATCCCAAGCACCAGCAGTGAGAGTAAACGCCCCTGTGCCCGTATCTATAACACGGTTTGCATTTTGTGAAATACTCGCTCCATCAAAGGTAATACCACTTGCACTAATATCTGTGTTTAGTGCAATTGCGCCCACCGCATCAATATCCAAAGCACCAGTCGTTGTTATATCACTCGACATAGTAACGCCCGCGCCAGAGACTAGGCTTACATTGATTGAACCAAAGTCAGCCGTCGTATTAAACTCAACATTTCCTGCTGTAACTGTCCCAAAAACAATAGTATTGGCAGACATGTTTTCTAAATCTGCATCTGAAAACTCAACATCCGCACTAGCAGCAGAGGTACCAAGAGCGTAAGTTGTGCCAGCATCAATATTTTGAAAATAGATATCGCCGGAGGTTGTAATTGTTTCATCATCAGAAATAGCGATTCTGTCTGCTTGAAAGACAATGTCTCCAACATTATTAATCGTCCCAATTGATGAGCTTGACCAAATGTCCGTCCCTGAAGTATCACTTCCATTTGTACCCCTTAGCACAATATTACCTGCCCCTGTCGTTTCAAGAACAACATCGCCAAGTTCAGCACCATCGACAAACCTTAAGCCTAAATTATTCCCTGAGGTTGAGGTTGTAGAAGCACGCCCATCAAGAGAGATATTAGCATCCCCAGACCTTATAATAGTTCCATTTGTCAACTCAATACCGCTGACGACATAATCACCAACATCGGAAGAATCACCAATTATTGTTATTGAGGCTGGCGCACCACCCGTATTTGTAGATTCAATTAAAGAGCCATTTAAAATTGAAACAGCCGCAGAATTTCCTAGACCTGCAGTTCCCTCAATATATATAGCTCCCGAATTCGTAATAATCTTAGTCTGTAAAGATCCATCGGTTTGTGATGTTATCCTAATGCCATCATTACCTGCGCTTGGTGATGCAAATTGGCTACCAGTTCCCCTGATATCAATCGCGCCATCATCAGAAAGAATTTCCGCGCCATTATAAATAACAACCCCCATACCAGAAACTGTACTGTCACCACCTTGCCCTCTAATATCTATTGTTCCAGAGCCAGATGATATAATTGCCTCACTCCTTATAGTGACACCCCAATTACCCGTATTTGAGCCATTACCACCTCCAGTACCATCAAGATAAATAGCGCCATCAGATGATGCGATATCACTATCATCGAACATTAAGCCAAAATTGCTTTCACCCCCATCTTCGCCACCATACCCTATAATTGATACAGCACCGCCCGATGTATCTATTGCTGTATCGCCTACAATCTGAACACCCACCAGATTGTCTTCACCTGCATAATTATAGGCACGCCCTTTAATATCAACGAGACCACCAACCGTATCAATATCAACACCTGCCATATACACACCGCGGTCTTCAACACTAATCGTAGAATTGTTACCGCGTGCAAAATTGTCGGCAATTCCATCTGATGCAACGCCGCCATTAGCGCCATCATCTAAACCACCACCTATGTAAAGGTCTCCACCTCTTGTATTAATCACACTGTTACGAATATCAATTTGACCTTCGCCACTATTATCAGCATCAGACCAGAATTGAATATTTGTAATCCCGACCCCAGAGTCAGCTGTAATATTGGTGCTAGAAATTGCAGAAACACTTCCATCCGCTTTAAAGGTATAATCAACCTCGCTACTGCCTGATTGTCTTGTCAAATGGTCTGTTAGTTCAATATCCGATCCTGAAATAAAACTAACATCACTTTCTGCAAAGTCATGCGCTGTATCAATCGTTAAATCGCCAGATGTATTGCCACCCAAAATAAATGATGAGGCTGTTAAATTACCAAGCAATGTATCCGATACATGCAAATAGCCTGTATCCGTTGCGCCAACACTCATATACTGATTAGCAGAAAAGTTCTCAATCGTAATTGTGCCAGATGTTTCAATAGTTGGGTTAGCCGTAAAAACCAAATCATCAGATCGAATAGTAACATCACCGGCATAACTACCATCACCAATTGCAAGCGTAACACCAGATCCAACTTTTATACCTTGCGAACCATCCCCCATATCAACATCAAATGTGATCGCCCCACTATCACTGTTGATAGATAATGATGTCGTAATTAGCAAAGACGCGCCAGAATGCGAAACAGCATCAGAATTATAAGATGTGAGTGTAATATCCCCTGTTGTTGTATCAATTGTTTTTGTTCCAGAATCGATATCATTAAAAGCAATACCCTTCATATTGGCCCCTGTCCCATCGTTGCGACCGTCCAATATAATGTTACCGCCCGTTGTATCCAAATCAATCGTATCGGATAACCTTAATGCAGCTAAACTATTTGATCCTGTATAGTTAGCATATATCTCAATATTACCCGCATCCGTTGAAATCGTTGTATCTATTAACTGAACACCGTAATCAGCGCTATCGCTCGATGTTGCTGGATTTGATAAAGACCCAATCGTAAAATTACCACCATTTGTATCAAAATCCGAACCAGTAATTTCAACATGTCCATCGCCCACCTCATCCGCATTTGGTGTTAGAACGATGTTTAAGGCATTGGCTGTTGAAGTAAATGTACTGTCACTGATGACGATGTCATTATGCGCCCATAGGGTTAATGTTACATCGTTATTCGTTGTATCTTTTAAGATATCAACGCTAGTGACCGTTATATTACCGTCTTCAGCAGCACCCCCATCAACGGTTGTGATCGTAACATTGTTACCAGCATTCAAAGCCGTTTCAATTGAAGCCGCGTCAATTGTGTAAGGTGTACTCAGATCAGAAGCATTGACTGTCCCGCCACCACTAGAGATCGAGTTATTTCCTGAATCAACAATTGTCACATTTCTTGGATCAAGCAGCCATGAGCCTGCAAGCCCTTCCAATGTTCTGGCCGATGCATCAACAAAGGCACCTTCACGAATGGCTAAATTAACCTTACCCGAGGTTTCAACAAATCCACCATTACCGCCTTGAAGCCCGCCCTGAGCTTCAATTCGGCCTGAAAAATCTGCTGTTTCATCCGCCCAGATAATGACTTTACCGCCATCTCCATGTTCGGTTGCACTTGCAGTTAACAACGCGCCAGCATCAATCGTTACAAGGTTGGTATTTTCAAAATCACTTTGACCTTGATAATCACCACCTACAAGCAATTCCCCACCTCCAGCGGGGCCATCAACTGAAATATGAGTATTGGGTTTTACTTTTACGACGTCGGCAGAGATCTGAACTAATCCGCCCTGATCATCAGAACTCTGCCCCCTCGCAAAAACATCAGCATCAACCTCAATACGTGAAGTTTTACTGCTACCAATTATAATTTTTCCGTTTTTCTTTGAAACTGTGTCGGCTTTTAACTCGCCCGACACCTTGATCAGATTATCAACAACATTGCGCCCTTTTTCTGCTGATAGGGCAATCACACCGCCATCGGCTTCAATGCGCCCACTATTGACAACATTACCCGCCACATCATCGCCCACGGCCATTGAAAGCAAGCCATCGCCATAAAGATCAAGGATAAAGGTTTCAGCGCCTGCAAGCTCGACCCGCCCTAAAGTCGCAGCAATGACACCGTTATTTTCAACATTCGGTGCGACCAACCCAACAAGACCAGCCTCAGCCGCACTGATTGTACCGTTATTCACGATTGCGGCCGATTTATTATGACTTGCGATTGAGAAATCAAGGTTTCCAGCCATAAAATCATCATTTTGAATATCGGCTGTTGTTGCAATAAGGCTATTAACATCAACGACAGAGCCCGCCCCGAACATTATCCCATCAGGGTTAATGATCACAACACTACCGTTAGCAGTTAATTTACCAAATATCTCTGATTGACCGAGACCGCCCACCACTCGGTTCAATGCAAGAGAATTGCTTGAAGGCTGGATAAACTTTGTATGCTCATCCGGCGCAATGTCAAAGCTCTTCCAGTCGATAACGACTTTGTCGCTCGATTGATTAATTGTGAAATCTTTTTGATTTTGGGTAAATGAAGCCTGCCCCCGAACAACTGTTCCATCGGCAGGATTAGCCTGTGCTACGCTCGAAAAGCCAAGAGATATGACTGTCGATAGGAGCGTGATACTACACAGGGCGGATGTAGAATATAGTACACACTTTCCCATACTATTTATATTTTACCATAGAATACGTTGATAAAACGTTAATATCCTTTTTAAAAACAATAAGTTAGTACAACTTTTAAGAGGTATTTTTAGACCAAATAGAAAAAAGATCTAAAAACTTTTAGAAATTTGAAGAAGAATTCGAGGATTATCTTGGTCTTGCCCGAAAATTGGCGTTTCCACGTCCCTTGTTAAAGGCCATGCGATACCAAAATTACCATGGGCACCTGTTTCATGAGAGAACCTTAGACCAAAACCAGCGGATGCTGCAGATTCTCGGAATTCTTGATCAGTGTCATCGTTCCAGACGACACCTATATCATAAAACAAATAGGGCGTTAAATCAAACTTATTCCTTAGCTCTAGCCCTGAATATCTAAATTCAATACCTGATGCCAAACCATGATCGCCTACAATCTCCGATGCGTCAAAGGCACGCCCCAATTTCTGGCCACCATAACCAAACTCTTGAGAAGAAAATAAAGGCCCTGAAGCGAGCTGACCTTCTAACTGATAGATTGCAATCCAGTCTTGGTTTACAACCTGTTGGCGCGCATAGCTTAATTCCAATTTTGTGAAATCATCTTCAGCCTGCCTTCTTGAGATATTCGCATCGCCAAAATCACTTGAATCCATAAAATCCAAACCCTTGGCAAGTTTTGCATTAAGAAAGTTATAGCCTAAATACTTATCCGCAAAATCATAATTAGCTTCTAACTCTAGCCACCTTAAGTCATCACGGACAAGAGGCACACCAAGCACATTACTACTGCTGTTTAGCGCATGAAAATGTGCGCCAAAACTAAGATTTTCAGCACGCTTTCTTATGTGATGATAATATCCACCAACATTGACCTCAAAGGAATTACTCTCCAGTTCAAGGCGCTCTAACGTGTAACCAGGCTCAGAGTCAACATAGCTAAAGCCTGCATCAACTTCGATTTTTTCACTAACAGGAACCGTATGCTGAACACCGATATAACTTAATTTGTCAAACCATAGACTGTTTGAAAATGTGATTGAGGTTTCTTGAAAATCAAAAAAACTGTCCTGATAATTGGCCAAAACCTGAAACGGTCCAATAAACCTAGAACCATGATTATTGACCTCAACAAAGAGCTTTTCATCAACATCATCAACAGGCAAAATATTTAAGATTGCTGCGCCGTTTGTTTTCTTTGATGCCTCCAGTACACCCGTAACGTTATAGCCAGGCAAATCATTTAGCCTTAGAAGCAAGTTTTCCAAATCACTAATCCGCACGGGCGAGAATTTTGTGATATCACGATACAATGATTGTGGCGGTTTTTTTTCTGTTCCAAACTTAATTTCCTCAATAAAGCCCTGCAAAACATGAATCTCAACCACACCGCCTTCATCAATCTCTTGTTGCGGGACAAAAGCCCTTGCCAAGAAAAAACCATCTTGGCGATATTTCTTTGTAATCTCATTGGCAATCAGCCAAATACGATCAAGCGTGATCTTCTTCCCCTCATAAGGATCAACCAGTGGGGCTAACTCATTTGAGAAATAATGATCTGCACCAACAATCCTAATTTCTGAAAAGCTTGTTTCAATCTCATTCGCACCTTCTGGGACATCAACAAACACCGCATTATCGTCGCGCTTGATTTCCGTTTTAGACTGAGGCGATCTTTCTTTTAAGCGTTCTTCGACACGATCTTGAACCCTTGATGAGTCTGCCGCAGGCGGCAGAGGCGCCTCTTGCGCAAATGCAGAAAAACTCCACACCATACTCACGACAAGTACAGAGAGAAGCAATTTTGGAAATTTAAAAATAGAACGATCAGAACGAATCATAATTTGATTCTACTCCTGCGAATCGAGACAGATCAAGCCTTTACACTGATTTAACCCGATAAAAATTTATGCTATGTAAATTTATGTAGCCCAACCTTGTAAATTTTCAAGCACAAATTCTTCAAAAAACTCGATCGATTCATCACTGTCATTCAAGCAAGGCACCAGTGAGAAATTCTCCCCACCTGCATGAATAAAGTCTTCTTTAGCCTCAATCCCAATCTCTTCCAAGGTCTCAATACAATCAGAAGCAAAGCCAGGGCATAAAACGACTAGATTTTTAACGCCTTTTTGTGGCAATTCTTCAATCATTTCATCCGTATAAGGTTTTAGCCATTCTTCAGGGCCAAAGCGCGATTGAAATGTGGTTACAATCATCTCGCCTTTTAGCTCCATCTTCTCTTTTAAGAGCCTTGATGTTTTATAACATGTGCAATGATACGGGTCGCCCTTATCAAAGTATTTCTGAGGGATACCATGATAAGAAAGCAAGTATTTATCAGGCTCCCAGCCTAAACCTTTAACATGATTTTTCACTGACTTTTCTAGCGCTTCAATGAATTTGGGATGATCATAATATGGATGTGTTACACGCAAAGTTGGCTGCCACCTCATCTTCATCAATACGCGAAAAACCTCGTCACAAACCGTGGCTGTTGTTGCAGCTGCATATTGCGGATATAACGGCACAACCAATAATCGATTGCACCCCTTTTCTTTCAAGGCTTGGATTTTACTTTTAATTGATGGATTACCGTAGCGCATGGCAAAATCAACAATAATCTGATCATTGCCAATTCTTTGCCCCAGCTTATTTGCCTGCTGTTCAGAAAAATGTAAAAGAGGCGATTTATTATCATCTCGCCAAACTTTCTTATAAGCTTTTGCCGTTTTACTCGGCCTGAATGTCAGAATGAATAAATTCAAGATTATTGACCATAAAAATCGATTAACCTCAATCACGCGCTTATCGGATAAAAATTCTTTCAAATAGCGGCGTATTGACCAGAAATCTGTTGCATCCGGTGTACCTAAATTGACCAGTAAAACCCCTATTTTACCCGCTCTTACTGGCGGGTGCTCTTTTGGCAATTTTATAGCTTCATATTCTTTTTTAATTGTTGCTTTTTTTGCGCTCATTATCTCAACTCAAATACATAAAAAATCAAATATTGTATACATACGAACCCATAGCTTATTTGGATTACACGATTAAAACAATCCGAAAAACCTTTACAACATTATGTAAAATTTGATATTATTATTTTATTAACTAATTCTTAACAAAAAGGAACAAATGGGAAATTTAACTTACGAACAACGCCTTGAAAAAACCGAAACAGAACACAATGCTTTAAGAAATTATTTTACAAGCAAATCCATAGGGTCAGCCCTTTCACAGGTCGCTTTTGAATCCATTTCACAAGGACTTCTAACGCTACCCTTCACGATCGGCTCAATGATTGTAGGGCATATTGGACGAAACTGGGCATCATTTGATTCCTATCACAACGAAGATGGAAATTTATTTTTCATGACAGGAAGTGACTTCACAGAAGCCCTTGAGAATAGAGACCGTGTTCTTGAGCGATTACCACAAAACAAAGAAATGACGAGCGATGCCGTTTGGTCAGGCCTTATGAATGGCGCCAAAAGAACATTAGCTCCCTTCTTTCACTTCGCACTTTTGCCTGCCGCGGCTATTGGTGATGGCATTGGCTATGGTTTAAAGGCTGTAAATGCTGCTGGCTATGCCGCGATGGTTTGGGATAAAAACAATCTAAAAAATGCCAAAGAAGCGATGCATATTGAGTTTCATATGACACTTTTCAATTCAACAAGAGAACTTGGATACGAGCTTGGCGTTTTATGCCCAACCGAAACACAAGTCATGCATTCAAAAGAAAACAGTATCGTTAGACGCAATCGTATGCTCGAAAAACGATATGGCGCGCCAGAAATAAATATTTAATTATAACCCAAAGATTTCGCAGGCTTGATTTTTAATGGCTTATCTTGCTCTTCAATTTGCTTGATAAAGCTTCTAATCTCTTGCCTGCGCCCTTCCTCCCATATTGGAAAATCTTCACGTTTGGGGGCATCAAGAGCCTTTTTGAAATAGACGAGCGCTTCTACATAATCGCCCTCTTCATATAAATATTCGCCATAGTAAAAGTTTGAATCCATACCATAAGGATCAAGCAAAACAGCTTTTTTGAAATACTCTAAGGCTTGCTCATCATCGCCAAAGGCAATCGGCCAACCAGGAACTTTATAGTAGATTGATCCTAAAATAGCATTTGCAAATCCATCCATGGCCTTGTCATTTAAAACCAAGGACTCTTCTAATAATTCTTTTGCGCGCTCAATATCATCTAACGCAGATAAACCACCAACCAAACTTGCTTTGGTTGATAGAACCGTTCCATGCCAGATACGAAGATCTACATCTTGTTCTTTTTCAGCTCGTAGTTTTTTAATCGCAGAGATAAGTAAATCAAGCGCTTTGATCTTCTCTTTTTCGCTTAAAGACTTGTGATATTTGATCTGTGCCCATTTTTGCTGCACTGTTTTTAAGTCCAAAACTTTATCTTGTTGAGAGGCTGTTTTTGTAACCAGTTTATAATTTTTCTGTGCAAAGCTTTGCGTAGGTGTCCCCATCAAAAGTGACGATAAAACAACCGCAAATCCTAAAATTCTTAATGACTTAACCATGACAATATTGCTCCTAATTTGTATTCCTTATAGGAAATAATATAGAGCATTGTGGTTAATATCAAATAGACAAATAAAAAAGGCCGTTTTACCTGTCCATTATAGAGACTTTCAAACGACCTTTAATATTCTAAACATTTTGGCTTGGGGTTTTTAAAAACTCCAAAATATAGCCAACATAATCATGATTACATCATGCCCATGCCGCCCATACCACCCATGCCGCCCATGCCGCCCATATCAGGAGCGCCACCAGCAGACTTTTCTTCTGGGATTTCTGAGATTGTCGCTTCAGTTGTGATCATAAGACCAGACACTGATGCTGCATCTTGTAGAGCTGTACGAACAACCTTAACTGGATCAATGATACCCGCTTTAACAAGGTCTTTAAATTCACCTGTTTGTGCATCATAACCAAAGTTTGTATCGTCTTGCTCTAATAATTTGCCAACGATGATTGAACCTTCGCCACCAGCATTTTCAGTGATTTGACGCACCGGTGCTTCTAACGCACGACGGATAATGTTGATACCATATGTTTGATCTTCATTATCGCCCTTAAGGTCAGCCAATGATTTTGCAGCATAAAGCAATGCAGTACCACCACCAGCAACAACGCCTTCTTCAACAGCGGCTCTCGTTGCATGCATAGCATCATCAACACGGTCTTTGCGTTCTTTCACTTCAACTTCTGTTGCACCACCAACACGGATAACAGCAACACCACCAGCTAATTTAGCCAAGCGCTCTTGAAGTTTTTCACGATCATAATCAGATGATGTTTCTTCGATCTGTGAACGAATTTGACCAACACGTGCTTCAATCTGAGTTTGCTCGCCAACACCATCAATGATTGTTGTGTTGTCTTTTGTAATGCGAACACGTTTTGCTTGACCAAGCATTGCAAGGTTTACGTTCTCAAGGTTGATACCAACTTCTTCAGACACAACCTGACCAGCTGTCAAAATCGCCATGTCTTCTAACATTGCTTTGCGACGGTCGCCGAAACCAGGTGCTTTAACAGCAGCAACTTTAAGGCCACCACGAAGCTTATTAACAACCAATGTTGCCAAGGCTTCGCCTTCAACATCTTCAGCAATGATCAATAATGGACGACCAGATTGAACAACAGCTTCTAGAACTGGAAGCATTGCTTGCATGTTTGAGATTTTCTTTTCCACAAAAAGAATATATGGGTTTTCTAATTCACAAACCATTTTCTCTGTGTTTGTAACAAAGTATGGAGATAGGTAACCACGATCAAACTGCATACCTTCAACAACATCTAATTCTGTTTCTAAAGATTTTGCTTCTTCAACAGTGATAACGCCTTCATTACCAACTTTTTCCATTGCTTCGGCTAACATGTTACCGATTTCTGTATCGCCATTGGCAGAAATTGTACCAACTTGTGCAATCTCTTCGTTTGTAGAGATTTCTTTGGCGCGAGATTTAATGTTCTCAATCGCATTTGTTACAGCCAAATCAATACCACGTTTTAGATCCATTGGGTTCATGCCAGCAGCAACACCCTTAACACCTTCGCGGTAGATCGCTTGTGCCAATACTGTTGATGTTGTTGTACCATCACCAGCCAAGTCATTTGTTTTGCTCGCAACTTCACGAAGCATTTGAGCGCCTAAGTTTTCTAACTTATCAGCCAATGTGATTTCTTTAGCAACAGAAACACCATCTTTTGTTGTACGAGGAGATCCAAAAGAACGCTCGATAACAACGTTACGACCTTTAGGGCCTAATGTTACCTTCACAGCGTTTGCAAGTGTATCAACACCTTTTAGAATTTTTTCACGTGCATCAGCACCAAATCTTACATCTTTAGCAGTCATTTTATATAGTCCTTTCAAATAACTTTTTTTAATTTTAATAAATCATTTTGAATAACGTCTGAGCTAGAAGCGAGGTGTTAAAGTGTAGTTATGTCTACATAAAATACCGAGCGACGACGCTCCAGCGTTAAAGCAAAAGGATTTTAAGCCGCTTCAACAACGCCCATGATGTCACTTTCTTTCATGACAATCATATCTTCGCCGTTGACTTTGACTTCTGTACCAGCCCATTTTGCAAAAAGAACGCGGTCGCCTTCTTTAACTTCCATGGCAATTGCTTTACCAGCATCATCACGGCCACCATTACCAACAGCCATTACTTCGCCTTCCATAGGCTTTTCTTTTGCTGTTTCTGGAACCAAAATGCCACCAGCAGTTTTTGTTTCAGCTTCAATGCGTTTTACAAGTACACGATCGTGTAAAGGACGTAGTTTCATGGTTTTTAACCTCCTTTTATTTAAATTAAGCGAAGTTACAATTCCCAAGAGCCCGAACGTTAAAAAGCGTAAATTAATACTCTTTTATTTGTGGCGTGAACCATATAACAGGCCACACGTTTTAGCACTCTCAGCTTTCAAGTGCTAATATAGCTAAAATCATAAGAGTTTCAAGAGATTTTCATCAAAAAATTTTAATTATTTTCTTACTATTTTTATGGTATAATTACATTAAATAATAAGTTTTTATAACTTTATTACAAGGATTGAAAAATAATGTAAGTTCAAGAGAAGGAGGCCACATGAAAGACTTTAATTCTATGGGAGATTTTGAAAAACAACTTCACAATTTCCGTCTAACAACAGCTGAAATCCTTTATCACATGCCAGATCACCCAAAGATTTTACAAAGCTTTATCTGGCAAGAGCTAGACCTTGCGCCACAATTTCCAATTTTGAAAAAATTCTTAGACTTTTGGGTCAAAGAAATCGAAGGCACGCTACACTCAGTTAAGCTTGCTTCTAATGAAATCATCATGCCAGCAAAATGGCAACCAGTTGAGGTTGAGCTAACGCTTCATTAAAATTTAAAAATACGAGAATCTTAATCAGCTTCGGGGGCTAGGGTAACTTCTAGCCCATCAAGCTCTTCACTCATGATTAATTGACATGAGAGGCGTGAGTTATCTTCAACAAAGAAGGCTTCATCGAGCATTTCTTCCTCATCATCACGCATATCGGGAAGCTTTTCTTCCCATTCCTCATCAACATAAACATGACAAGTTGCACATGAACAACAGCCACCACATTCAGCCTTAATCGGCAGACCGTAGTCACGGATGATTTCCATCACACGCCAGCCTTCAACGGCTTCTAATTCGTGCTTTTTACCATCTCTATCAATTACATTTAATTTCATTTTTATTTATCTTCTTTATTATCTTCTGCATTACGCATCACTTCATCAATGGCATATACACTTGCGCCGTTTAAAATCAAGAATGAAATAACATAGCCAATCGCAATAACAATTGATGTGACCATATTGACCGCTGGTTCAAATATTATGCCTGATAGGACAATAGCAATACTGGCAAATACCGCGACTACACAAATCATCGGCACTAAGATAATAATAATTAACCCCAATAGACAAAATGAGAATTTAAAGCCCGACACCACTTCTAAAAAGCGCCTTAATGGATAATTGATCGCAGCGGGGATATGCATAACCCCTAAACGTAGCATCCAAATCAGCAGGGCTGCATAGACAAGGGCAAAGGCAAGGACGGCAATATCCCCAAAAACTTGGATAGAGCCAGAAATCATTTCGGTTGCTTCACTTAGAAAATGCCTTAACAAGAATATCCCCAACACCAAGCAAATACCGATGATATATGATTTCTCAACAGGGCCAACTGATGGCTCCTCTTCTTGATCGTGATGAATTTCTTCACTTTTCTTTTTCGACATATTGGATAAAAAGATCGGATCAACTTTCCCTGTCAGTAAAAATCTTGCTTGGAATACATAAAGTTTTGATAAGAAGATCAAACCCAAAACAAAGATCGCAATTGAAACACCAAAGGTTGTCCACCGTGT
Organism: Rickettsiales bacterium; assembly: GCA_002720935.1. Taxonomy (GTDB): domain Bacteria; phylum Pseudomonadota; class Alphaproteobacteria; order Micavibrionales. The sequence goes on from PBIV01000024.1 coordinate 21,074, forward strand.
AACCTCAAAAGCTACTTCTCCTGCTTGAATTGTTTCTGCATCTTTAAAACTAATTGAATGAATAAAGAAGAAAATACAAATGGCGTGCACGCCAATCGCAAAGCTTGAACGCCTCATATAAAGCTCTTTATGTTCCCAAAAGTTTTTAAATGCATTTTGCGTGCTATCTAAAATATCAAAACTAGCCATAATCTATTCTTCCTCTTAAAAATAATCACTCTTTTGGATCAGGCAGAATAATTTCTTGGTCTTGTTTTTCTACATCCTCGACCTGATTGTCGCCTTTGTCATTCGTCTCTTCAATTATATTGCCCTGCTCATCACGATGAGGTTGATGGGTAATGGCTTGGATCTGTGTCTCGCCATCTTCTTTATTCTTGAATTTACGCATAACAAATGCCGACTCTGGAACTATATAATGCGTTGTCGTTTGCACCATGGCAATAGAAAATAATATAAAAGCAATAATTCGAACCACACCAATTAAAGCAAAATCGAGGAAGTTTTCTTTGCTTTGTAAATGGCTCAAAATCAGATCATTACCCGTTTGATAATAATCCCAATAAGCATGGCCATATAATGCGAAATAAAGTGGTGCAAAGGTAAACAGCCAGAAAATAGCCGTCTTAAATAAAAAAGTTGGATGAAAAATCATGTAAAAGAAGGTATATGAGCGCGCCCGAACAGCTGGCGCCACGGCTATAAAGGCCGATAAGAACAACATAACGCTTAAATACCCCAATAATAAAACCGACCAGAAATGTTCTTTTACATGGTTTGGCTTATCGAAAATTTGGAATAAAAAGTCACTGGCAAGCTTCATCAGACAAGTCACAAAAACAAAGGTCACAATTGTTTTAAAACAAGCCTTTAATCGCTCAGCGGTAAAAATTTGTGTGACATCAATGGTTTTTAAGGTTTCTTCAAAATAAACCACTCTTGCGATCGTAAACAACGCCCAGCCTAAAATTGCATTTGATAAAATTGTTTCAGCCCAAGAAAAGGTTTGGCTTTCACTACCCAATAATTCAGCTAAAAACAAGCCGCCAAAGATATAGATCAGCAAATAAACGAATATCAATCGTAAACTTGTGAGAGCATGCGAAAAAACAAAGCTATAAGAATAGCCAATAAGCTCTATAGGTTTGATTTTTTCAAAAATTCTTTTCACGTGAATATTCTTTTCTTAAGAAAATAAAGGCTTGATAAAGACAACTTGAAGAGTGCCACAGAATAGTCATCTTATCAAGTCAGCATGAAAACAATTTTTTATCTATACACCCAGCTTTTCTTGCAAAGAAGATGATGATGTTGTGTATTGAAAACGCAGTTTTTTATCTGGGAAAATATAACGGAACGCTTGTTGCGCCATCAATGCCCCTTCATGAAAACCAGACAAAATCAGCTTTAATTTACCCGGATAGTGGTTGATATCCCCAATCGCAAAGATACCCGGCTCTGAGGTCTCAAATTTCTCAGTATCAACAGGGATTAAGTTTTCATGTAAATTAAGTCCGAAATTCGCAATTGGCCCCAATTTCATGGTCAATCCATAAAAAGCCAAAAGCGTATCGCATTCAATCTCATACTCGCCTTTTTCTTTGGACTTGACTTGAACCGCTTGAAGCTGTCCGCCACTACCAACAACGCCTTTGATCTGGGCGATGTGTAAATTCATTTCATCATTGGCAACCATTTGGCGCATTTTATTCACGCTATCTGGTGCGGCTCTGAAATCATCACGCCTATGGATAAGGCCTAACGTTTTTGCCCTTGGACGTAAATTCAATGTCCAATCAAGCGCCGAGTCCCCACCGCCAGCGATTAATATATTTTTACCTTCAAATTTACTCATCTCACGTACAGAATANAAAACAGATTTCCCTTCATANTCNTCAAGCCCTGGGATTGGTGGCTTTTTGGGAACAAATGANCCACCNCCAGCCGCAATCACNATGACTTTNGCGATNAATTCTTGGTCTCTATCNGTTTTTAAATGCCANCGCCCATCNTCTGTTTTTGTNACNCTTTCNGCCATATGNTCAAAATGAAAAACAGGATCAAATGGTTTAATCTGCTCAAGTAAATTGTCGGTTANTTGTTGNCCCGTNACNACGGGAAGTGCNGGAATATCATAGATTGGNTTTTCAGGGTAAAGCTCGGCACATTGCCCGCCTGGCTTATCCAAAATGTCAATTAAATGACATTTAATATCCAAAAGCCCAAGTTCAAAAACGGCAAAAAGACCAACAGGCCCCGCCCCAATAATCACAACATCTGTTTCAATTAAATTCGACATATATGTGCCCTTTATTTTTTTTTATTAGATTTATCTTACGAGAATTTGATCTAGGTTCAATTGACCTTGATCAATAATATGTCTTAGTGAAACCAACAAAGAAAGCGCATCATAAGCCGCATCATGAACACCGCCTTCTGCCTCAACCTCTAGTCCCAAAGTCTTTGCAACCGTACCGCTGGTATTTTCAAAAATCTTTTCTTCACTCCAGCCTGCACGGTGCAATGTACGCCTGAAATCATGGAATTGTGTCGCTTTAAACGGAAAATCTAAATCATTTAAATAAGCTGAGGGCAATAATGTTGCACGTTCATCGAAACCATAAGATAAACAATGATCATCCCCTATAAACTCTTTAATAATTTCAAAGGCTTTTTTCATAGGAACGCCTTCTTCATTTACTCGTGCCTGCGAGATGCCAGTTAATTCTTCGAAATAATCTGTAATCGGCAAAATTTCGCCATAGGCAGAGGGCTGCACCATAAGATTGATTTTGTCTATCTCTGGCAATCCTTCTTTCACAGCAACCTTGTACCCACCAAATTGAATTAACATCGGCGGATGGTCGCTTAGGCCTCGCCATCGCCTATCTTGACAGCCCACATCTGTCCAAAATTCTGTATCATATATAACGATTGAATTGATTTTATCCATGAACCTACCTATATTCAAAAAAACTTATTAATACTTTAGGCAGGTATAATCAATGACAACAAAAAAATCAAATAGCTTTATTGATACTGTTCCAACAAGCCGACGACGGGCAGTTTTATCATGGCTTATAACATCAGCGTTTTTTGTTTTCTGTATGGCTGTAATTGGGGCGGTTACACGCCTAACAGAGAGCGGTTTATCCATGGTTGAATGGCGACCACTGATCGGGGCACTGCCGCCAATGAATGAAGTTGAATGGAACCGTGTTTTCAGCCTGTATCAACAAAGCCCTGAATATCTATACAAAAATGCAGGCATGAGTTTACCTGAATTTAAAGAGATTTTCTTTTGGGAATGGTTTCATCGTCTCTGGGGGCGATTAATCGGGATCGTTTATGCCGTGCCGTTCTTTTTCTTTCTTGCACGAAAATATTTTAACAAAGCTTGGGTCATTAACTTCTCATGCCTTTTAATCCTTGGTGGGCTTCAAGGTCTTATGGGTTGGTATATGGTTAAAAGTGGTCTTATTAATGAGCCAGCAGTAAGCCATTATCGTTTAGCCGCACATTTAAGTTTGGCCTTTATTGTCTTCACCATCCTACTTTATTTTGCCTTTGATTGGATGAGGTTAAAAACCTCCATCATCCGTAACTTCACACCAAACCGAGCGGGCATGGCAATTATTGGGTTAATCATGCTAGCGCTTACCATTATCTGGGGTGCATTTGTTGCAGGCAAAGATGCAGGACTAATCTACAACACGTTTCCTAAAATGGGGACAAGCTGGCTTCCATCAGAATTACTTTTCTTAGAACCTGCATGGCTGAATATTTTTGAAAATCACGCAACCATTCAATTTACACATCGTATTTTGGCGATTTTAACGGTTGTCTATCTATGTTATTGGAGCTTTAAAAACTGGCATGAAAGCCGTTTATTCAAGTTCATTTTATTTATGGCGCTTATCCAAATGAGTTTAGGGATTGCAACCTTACTCTCCCATGTTTGGATTCCATTGGCAGCTCTTCATCAAGCAGGAGCACTCATTTTAATTGGATTGGTGGTTGCATCTTTGCATCAAATCCAACAAAATCGCCTTCGTGAATATAACGCTTAAAAAGAAAGTTATCTTAAATAGAATGTTTGAAAACTGGCCTAATGAAAACTCACTTATTCATGATCCTATTGTTGGATATTTGATCTTTATTGCCCTTATAATTATTCCTTTATATCGATTGGCAAAACGCTTTGGCCTGCCTGTATGGACGGTTTTATTTGCATTTGTGCCTTATGTCGGACTTGTCATTACAACAGGATTTTTCGCGCATATGAAGTGGACAAATTTTGAAGAGGTTCTATCTAAAAAGAACGAGGATGATGAATAATGACAGTAACAGGTTTGCCACAATGGCTTGAATATACAATTGTTGGGCTTATTATTATCTATTACATGTTTTGTTGGGGCAAAATCATGGCACGCTTGGGACATAGCCCAGGCTGGTCTTTAGCCCTATTATTGCCTTATATTCAAATTATTACTTTTTGGGTGTTTGCGTTTAAAAAATGGCCGATTGACGAAAAATTAAAAAACAAAGAATAGACACGGATTATCATGACAAAAGACTTACCTGAATACGCTTTGGAAATTGAAAATTTAAGAAAAATTTACACAGGCGGCTCGCAACCACCAAAAGAAGCCTTAAAAGGTGTCTCTTTAAAAGTAAAGCGTGGTTCAATGTTCGCGCTTCTTGGGCCCAATGGGGCTGGTAAATCAACCATGATTAACATCATGGCGGGTTTGGTCAATAAAACTGAAGGCTCGGTTAAAATTTGGGATCATGATATCGATACGGATACAAGACGTGCCAAGTCATCAATTGGCATTGTCCCTCAAGAGTTAAATTTAGACGCTTTCTTTACCCCAAAAGAAGCACTTGATCTGCAAGCTGGGCTTTACGGTATTCCTAAAAAAGAGCGCAGAACACAAGAATTGCTTGAGCTTGTTGGGCTAGAAGATAAGGCGGACGCTTATGCAAGACGCCTATCGGGTGGAATGCGACGTCGATTAATGGTCGCAAAAGCCATGGTTCATAACCCACCTATTTTGGTTCTTGATGAGCCGACAGCTGGTGTTGATATTGAGCTTAGACAACAGCTTTGGGATAATGTACGTGCGATGAATGATATGGGTGTTACGATCATGTTAACGACCCACTATTTAGAAGAAGCACAAGAGTTGTGCGATACAATCGCGATCATTAATCATGGCGAGCTTGTTGCCTTTGAAGACAAAAACACACTTATCCGTAATTTTGGTTTGAAAGAACTGATCATTACAACCGCAGAAGAAATTAAGTCTGTACCTAAAAAATTAGATATAGAGAAGATTACATCAGAACTGATCAATGATAATCAAATCAAGCTTAAATATAATCCGCTGGATATTAGCTTTGATGAAATCATCACAAGAATTAGTGAGAGTAAATACACAATCAAAGACCTCTCAACCAATGATGCCGATTTAGAAGATATTTTCTTATCTTATACAAAAGCAGCTTAACGAGTTAAATCACCCCACTTTCGTCAAGTAAGGTTAACCAAATCTTATTGTATTTCCTGCAGAATATAGAGTACGGGGGATATCTAATGAGTAGTGATTTTACGGTTGAGGCTATTTACTATTTTTTCATGGTAATTAGCTTTTATTTATTTTCAAAACCTGAAAAAGATAAGCTACTCATCGGCAATTTTGTCTTTTGTATCGCAACAGCATTTTACTATTATTATTATCAGTCTTTTACAGCCAGCTGGATGCATGTCTTAATCGCACTTTATGTGACAACAATTTTCTATTTAGATAAAAAAGACATTGTTATCAGGGCGTTGCCCAAATTTACGGCTGTTTTAACATTCATTACCGTTGTTTCATATTTTACTTATAGCGTTCCCTTGGATGCAATCCCTATTCTATCGGCAATTATAATGCGTTTTGGCGAAATTAATAAGAATGTAAACACCGTGCGCTCAAGTTACCTTGTTGGAACAAGTCTTTACATCTTCTATTGCCAATATTTAGGATTAACCGCAGGCATGATTAGTTCGGCCGTTTGTTTACTATTTATTGCCTATCCATACGCAAAAAGTATATATGGCCACTATAAAGCAAAACGTGTATATATCCGTACAAACCCAAAATATTAAGATTTTTTTCAATTACACCTTAAAATTTTTATTTTAGAATTTCGTTTGACTTCGCATTTTGCGAGGGATATCGTTTTTATTAACAAGTATGGAAATATTTAAAAAAAGATCTATTTTCTTTGTATAACCGTACAAAAATAAAGAAAAGAATTAGAATAATCATATATATGGGAGAATCATAAAAATGGCTATGTCATTGCTACGTAAAACTTTAAAGAAAATGTTACCTAAGATGTCTCAATCTGAAGCCATCGCTTTGGAAGCTGGTGGATTAGGATTTGAAAAAGAAATTTTCACGGGTAAGCCCAATTTCGATAAACTTTTAAAAGACTTGCCTGCTCCTAAATTAACTAAAGAAGAAAAAGCTTTTATTGATGGTCCTGCGGAAGAGCTTTGCAAGATGCTTGATCAATGGGCGATTAACAATAGTGAAGAAGCCGACCTACCTGAGCATGTTTGGGACTTTATCAAGAAGAACAAATTTCTTGGTATGGAAATCCCGAAAAAAGATGGTGGTTTAGGATTTTCTCACTATGCGCACTCTGCAGTTGTTGAAAAATTAGCAAGCCGTAGTGTTACCGCTGCCGTTTCTGTTATGGTGCCAAACTCTTTAGGTCCTGGTGAGCTTATTCACCGATATGGGACTAAAAAACAACAAGAATATTTCCTCCCTCGTCTTGCAGAAGGTAAAGA
>PBIV01000025.1 GCA_002720935.1 Rickettsiales bacterium
CCACCTGCTAATCTTGATTTGTCTCAGAATGAATCGCCACAATTGGCATTCCCTAAAATGGTTTTTGGAAAAAATAATCAATATTTCAATGATGTGGTTACAATCCAATATCAAATATCTCTTTTGAAAATCTTAATTGAACGCCAATCGCAAAATGTTCAAATAGCCGAATCTTTCCGCTCAATTGGTCTGCCCTATAAAGAGCCAGCCCCATCACGATCGGTTTGTGAGGAAATTCCTAAAAACTTATTATGTGTGACGTTCTATCCTGAAATTTACGGGATTGAGGATATTGCGCCGATCAATACATCCAAGACAGAAATCTCATTACAAGATTTGATTAATGGTCGCCCAAACCCTGCTAAACGCGCACCTGTAATTCACGGCCTTAAAAAAGAGCCCGCTAAAACAGCACCGAAGAAAAAACAAAAACCTAAAAAAGAAGACAAAAAGGTAGAAGTTTTCGATCCCCCTTACCAATGGACAGAGATCAATTGCTTAAAAGGAACATGCCGTGCCAAGCTGATTAATACGAATAGTAAAATGGTTAAGCTTGTTTATGCTGGCGATATGGTGCCAAGTTCAAATGACAATGAAGAAATTGTTGTGGGCGATGTTCAATTTAATAATATCGTTTTAGTCAACCAAAAGGGCGAGACAAAAGCGATTAGACCTGCGCCATCCCCGACACGCGGTGGTCCATCATCTGTGATCTTAAATTTAAAAAAGGATGCAGCTGTTATGGATGATGGCTCGGATCAACAAGCAAGCGTTGAGGTTGATGATGTAGAAAGCGAAGAGCTTGGCTTCTCTGATGATGAAGAGGTCGATGTTGATGAGCTTATCCAAGGGCTTGATATGGATGATGATGAGATTGAGATTGTTAATCCATAATTTTTTGGCTTTTTATAATTTAAAAAGTGACTTTCCCTAATATTTTTCCTATAAATAAAGAACAATCAAAAATTAAAAAGCCTTAATTCAATTTAAGTGCAGGGAAAAGTGACATATAGATGATGTCTGAAGCAAAAAAACTGACATGGTCAGATTATTTTGATTTGGCGCCGGCCATTTTATCAATTAATCCTGATATTGACGTTCATACCATCGATGATGATGAGCTTGCTTTACTGGTTCGTACAATCCCCAATTTTGATGATGAGAACTTTCTTCCCCAAAATGATGAACTCTTAAAAAGATTGCGCTGGCTTTTGATTGATCAAGCAGGCGATGATCACGATGATGTGTCTTTAACAATTTTATCTGAAATTTATGATCCCTATCCTCAAACCAATAAGGGAGATGGATAAAAGATGGTTAAACCAATGGATGGATATTCGTTTGAATGGACCCCAATTGGGGGCAATAACGAATCGTCTATTGGAATGAACTGTCATATCTATAGTTTTAAACATCCAGAAGACAAAAATGGTAAGCGCCAAACAGATAAATTTATTGTTGATTTGGGCTCTGGCTCTGGGGATTTTGGTAGCTGGGGCTATCACAGATTATTACCTGATTTGCTGAATGAGGATAATTTGGAAGGGGTTGAAAAAATTCTTCTTACCCATGCCCATGCTGATCATATGGAAGCTATTTATTATTATATCATGTCGCCCTTTATGACGGCGCGCGGTGGGCTTGAAATGGGGGTTAATTTACCACCCATTTACGGAACACCCTATACAATTGAGGTTACAAAACAATATTTAACAACACGTTTGGGTCGTCTTTTAAAATCAAAAGATATTCCAGATGAAATCAAGGCGGATATGAAAAAACGCTTTGATGATGTGGTTGATAATATGTCGATCATCTATCCCGGCCAAACACTTCGCATTGGAAAAAGTACAAATGTCACGGCCATTCCGATGAGCCATTCAACGCTTCACTGTGTTGCTTTTAAAATTGAAACTCCGACCGCTTCTGTATTCCATTCTGGAGATTTTAATATTGATCAAAGCTATATTAAACCTTGTACCAGTGATTTTGATGAGCTAAGAGAGCTGGGTGAACAAGGTATTGATTTTGCGATGATTGATTCAACGGGTTCTGATAAAAATCAGTCTTGTGTCAAAGAAATCACAGTGCGTGAAAATTTAAAAGAGATTATAGAAAAACATAAAGACAAAAGAGCGGTAATCCCGATTATGGGGGGCCATGACCAGCGTTTATTTTCAATTTTGGATGTTGCAAGACAAACAGGGCGCGATGTGTTTGTTGCAGGCACGGCCCTGAGGCAAAAATTTGACCTTTTTAAACAGATGGGATTGCTTCCCAATGATGTTAATGTTCATTATATCACAAGGGCTGGGCAAGAAAACAAAGTCCCAAGGGATAAAGCAATTGTAATCACAACAGGATCGCAAGGGGAGCGCAAAACACCCTTTGTAAGAGCGCTGTTGGAGCCAAGTTATAAAACATTAACACTAGACCCTAAACAAGACACCGTCATCTTCTCATCAAGTATGTTGGGGATTAATCGCGCGCGTTACGCACCGGTTATAAGCAAGCTAAAGGATAGAAATTTTAGTTATTATTCACAGCATAATCATAACAAAGCCCTTAATGCATCTGGTCATGCGAGAGCGCCTGGCATTAAAAAAGTTTTAGAAGCCTTAAAACCAAAATATGGATTTCCAATGCATGGAATGTTTCAGGGCAGAAATGAGGGGCGTCCAAAAGGTTTGTTATTCTATTGTGCGTCGATAATGCATTCATTAGGGATAAAGCCAATGATTGTGAAGAACAGCCAAACAATTCAACTTGATCATCCAAGCGGCCCTAAAATTGTCAAAGACAACTCTTCAAAACACACATGGCTTGCCGTTCAGATATTCAGCAATGTTCAAAGCTGGGTCGAGCTTTATATGATTACACGTGAAAAGCCAACTGTGAAAAATGAGCGCGAGAAAAAAGACAAATATAATATTGGTCGTTCTTTCGATCACACGATCTAATTTTTTTCTACAGGAAGTTTACTAAACTTAAATTGGCTAATGTCGAGATCGATTGATAACTTGCATTAAGCTGATTTTCTGTTTGCCTAAGAAGTGTTACGGCGGTGGCTGTATCAACATTCTCGATATTATCAACAAGGATTTGTAATGCGTTTTGATCTTGCGCATGTTGTGCCTTTGCACGGTCCATATTTGTGATGGCAACGGTCAATCTTGTTTGAGAAACGCTAATATTATCAATTGATTCATCCAAAGTACCACTAAGCGAGCGAATGGCGCTAAAGAAATCTTCCTTGTCGGCAACCGTAAACGGGTCTGTTTCATCAGGGAATTCCATAGCCGCGAGCGTTGCAGTTACTCTTAATAAATCTTGAAACCCTTCTTCATTGGCTAGAACAGTATAATTAACATCATAACCATCATCGATACGGGCTTCAACTTTCGTAGCACTTTGTAGATCAAGGGCATAGCCGAGGTCTTGACCTTGCAGACCAGCGATATTCTCTAAAAATTCTTCTGTTGTAATTGCCCCACTAAGCCAATCTTCAGCTTCACTTTCCGCGTTTGCTTCCAAGCGAGGCAGGTTTTCAAGTGGTTTTGTTGTTGTACCAGAACCAGAAAATAGGTGGCGTCCATTAACTTCAGTATTTAAAAGTTGGTTTAAGAAGCTCAAACTTGTTTGGGCAAGTTCTTTAACATAGGCAAAGTTTGGCTCTGATGATTCGGCTGTTAAACTACTCAGCCCGTCTCTTAACTCAAGGGCAAGGTCGTTAATTTCATTTAAACTTGTATTCATCACACTTGTGCGGACACTGGCTGTGTCAATTGCCTTTTGGTAATTATCCAAAATTGTGATATCTGCACGAAGTCTTTGAACTTCTTGCACATTACCGTCAAGACCAGCATAAGTTGTTGCCTTTTTGCCAGTCGAGATTTGTCGTTGCAAATCGTCCAATGTTGTACGCATATTGGTTATGCTTGTTGTTTGCGCTAGGAATGTTCCTAAATTTGATACGCCTAAAGCCATTATTTTTCCTCCTTAAGAGATGTAATATTATTAGTTAAATGTTGCGAGCAATTCATCGAATAATTCTTGGGCAGCGGTCACAACACGCGCAGCAGCAGAATAGTTTGCTTGAATTTCGATGATCTCGGCAACTTCTTGGTCGATGTCGACCCCAAATCTATCTTTAATTGTTTTATCTAATAGAACACGGTAATCCGCTTCTAATTCTTGTGAACTGACTGCATCATTATAGTCACTTGAATGAATATTGATCATACGACTTGCGTAATCTCCGATAAAGTCAGCTGATGCAATGCGGCTATCCACTTCGCCAGAGGCACCTAAGTTCGTTGTGGCCATTGGTTCATGTTCAATTACGCCATAAGTAACACCAAGTGCGGACAGAAGGTCTCCATTTGCATTTAATAATTTCAAGTCCCCACCATTTGTTGGCTCGATATATAAAACATTACCAGGGCCCAATGAGGCACTTATACCATTGATCGCATTAAGATTGTTGATTAAATCATTGGCATCATCTGTGCTTGAAATAGAAACCTCAACAGGGTTACCTGTTGAAAGCTCAATTGTGAATGATGGATCAACAGCAGCTGTTACGCCAACGTCTAAACCCAAAGCGCTCAAACCATCGGCTGATAAGGTGCCTAGAGAAATTGTCAAATCCTCACTACCTTCAATTCCAATTTGACCACCGCTACTTAAAGAAGCCGTAACCGTACCACCAAAGGCTGTGTTAATTGCATTAACGAGATCTTGAGCCGTGTCACCAGCACCAATTGTAAAGGTTTGACCTGGTGCAACACCAGACTGGATTGAGAATGTCTGCCCTGTTCCTATATCATCATGGCTATCGAGTACCCCTATTGAGATAATGTCCTCGGTTCCTGAAACGCGGGACACGGCACTAATTCCAAGGGCTGTAAACAAATCAGGGGCGGCTGTTAAATCAGCTGTTCCTGTAACATTTACTGCTTGGCTAGAGCCGAATGTGTAATCTAAAATCTTTTGGATAAATTCACTCGATGCAATACCAGAAGATAGTCCTGCTTCTGTTCCATCACGAACAAGTGAAATATCATCAATAACATCTGGGTTAACGCGCATTCTACCGGCATAACCTAAATAGTCATTCACGTTGTTGCCAGGGATAGAACCATCACTATCTTGGAACATTTCTAAGCCTTGTTCAGCAAAGCGAAGGGTTAATTTATGGGCGAGCTCATCAATTTGGGCTTGGTATCCTGTTAAGGTTTCATCACGAAGCTCTAATAAGGCCCCTAATTCACCACCAATATTCACAGATGATAAATCAAACCCATTGGCATCTCCAACGAAAACAGAGTTTGCTGTATTTGTTGAGCCTATTGTTGTGTTTGAGAAGAATAATGTTTCAGCCGTTTCTTCAACGATGACCGTTCCTTGTCCGACTTGAACAACAACAACGCCATCAGAACGTGTAAAGGTTGAAACTTTAACAAGACTATTTAGTTCAGCAATAGCGTTATCGCGTCTATCTTCAATATTGGCTGTTGATGCCCCTGAAATATCAGCGGTTCTAATCGCAGAGTTCAAAGTCGCAATACTTTCTAATAGACTGTTAACCTGTGTAACGGCTGTTTCAATTTCTGCTTGAATATCATTGCGTGTATTGTTTATGAAGTCACTGAAATCATTAAAACGTTGTGCTGTTAAGCTAGCCTGATTTACGACCTGTTGTTGTAGGAAATTATCATCAGGTGACGATGCCAGCCTTACAAAAGAGGATTCTAAATTTGTAATGAGATTTGAAATTGAATCTTCACTGTCTGAGGCTCCGTGGAAAAGCTGTACTTTATTTAAATAATTACTTTGTATGGCAAGATAGTTTTCTCGGTTAATCTGCTGCCAGTAGTCGCGTCTAAGGGCTGTGTCCATATCACGTTTTAAGGTTTCTGTTGAAACACCAAAAACTGTCTGGCTACTACCCAAAACCACAGATCTGGTGGGTAAATATTTCCTTGTATAGCCTTCAACATTAGCATTTGCAATGTTGTTTGAGGCTACATCGAGCTGTAATTGAGCTGTTCTAAGCCCACTAAGGGCGATATTCATAGCTTGAATGGACATTTTTGCCTATTCCTTCCTTATTTTGATCCTAAATTAGAGGATCCAAACCTGTACTAGGTTAAGGATTTGCAAGGACTGTGCCAAATAACAGCTATATATGAATATTATTCTACAGGAGGTGTAATTGGTTGACGTGTTTTCAATGACCTTACCGCTTTAGAAAGGATATAACCTTCAAGAGCAGCTTTTGTCTCAAACTTAGAGATAAGGGTTAGTCTTTGAACATAAAGCTCGGTTTTCACGCGGTTACCCATAGCGTCCATGGTGTAATCAGTCATGGTCTCCGGGTCTTTTAAGCGCATCATTTCCGCTTTTCTAATAGCCATTTCAGAAGGGCAAACACCAGGGGGATTCATCATATTTGGCGTGCCGTAATATTTTTGTGAAATATCCTCAACCAACGCTTTTGCAGAATCACAATTTCCTAACATAGGTTCTTTTGAGGCCGAAACACGTCTGTTGGCATTGCTAACAAGCTCAGCAAAAGCGATTTCCTTTACGCCGTCAATATACGCTTTTTGTCGCCCCGGATCATCGGCTGTATCTTTTGAAAGGATTTGAACCTCTGGAGCAGGGTTTTGTAAAGCTCGGTGTAAATCATATTCATCTCTTTTATCCGGATCAATTGTACAGCCATCGCATGTTAAAAACTCTTGCGGTTCAGGATACTCATCCTGATCGGCAACTGATTCTGGGCAGATTGAGCTTACATTACCGCGTTGTTCGTCTTGGATACATGTTTCTTCAAGGGCCTCAGACAGTTTTCTATTTTGGGCAGCAGGGCCAGATGACCCCAATGTCCCGCTCGCTTTAAAATTACGGCGTCTATCGTTTTCTGTATCAACTTTTTCAAGATGCTCACTAGATTTGCGTGCATTATCTCTTTCTTTTGAAATGGTTGTTTTTTCACAAACATGTCTTGATGGAGCCGGGAAATTTTCAACAACGTCCTCAGCAACTTGTTCTTGGTAATCCATAGTTCGTCTAACACCGTTGCCAGCCTCTTCTATTTCGGCTTGTGCACGAACGGTTTCGATATCACGGCTGATATTACCTTGGGCAAATTCACGAAGTTGCTCTTCTGTTTCTTCATTTTGCTCATTTGTAATCTCACCATATTGGCTTAGGAAATCCATAGCGGCTTCCATTTGAGACATCATTGTATCCAAAGCAGATTGAATTTCAGCAATAACAACAGCACCAAAATCAAAATTACAGAAAGCTTGAGCGTTTCTCGTGTTATAAATATTTATAACATTATAAGCTCCAAAAGAGAGCATCATTAAGATTAATATTTTAAATAGTCTATTTTTCATTTTTCGTTTTTATAATTTCATTATTAAACACTTATAGTTTTAATATGTTGGCGGAGGAGCAATCGCTTCTCTTTCTTCAATATTACTAGAGGCCTCAATTAAGTTAGAGAATGTTAATAAATTCGTCATTTCATATTCCTGCTCAGCAATTTTTCTATTAATCAAATGCTCACAAGAGTTATTCTGATCAGGCCCTTCATTACATAAAGTTTCTAAAACGGCAGGGTTTGTAATTGCAATTTGGAAATATTTATTCATTTCAGCCAAAGACGGACATGGTCTTGTTGGATCAGCGGTAACACCGACTAATTCATCAACGGCATTAACCCATGTTTTTCTATCGGCGGAACCGCCATTTACTTTAGGACAATCTTCGGGCTCCATACGAACAGCAACTTTATCAATAATAAAATCAACTTGTGCTTTATACTGTGCTTCACGTTGTTTTAAACGCAATACATAATTTTTCATAGCTGGATCATCTGAAACGTTTTTATTGGCTGGTATTTCTGCGGGTGGTGGAACAAGATATCTTAAACATTGAACGATGTATTTTTTATCTTCTTTTGGAAAGGTAATTCCTTTTACCAAATCTCCAGCACATAAATCTTTATTAACTGCTTGCGCATTTGTGTTTTGACATACAGCTTCCATATTGCCACGGTGTTCATCTTTGCTACAAGTTTCTTGCATTCTAAACTCAAACAGAGCATTGCTGGCCGCAACAGGGCCATTGACATAAAGGCTATTCCCGCCTGATCCGGCACCAGCCCCTGGTGAATTCATAACAAAGTTGCTTTCTCGTCGAACAAGTTCTTGTAACTCGCGCTTTGTTTGAACAAGCTGANTTTCNGTTTGCGCACCGCTTGTTAAAGCACCAAANGTTTTAATCGCACANTCCCCTTTTGAGGTGTAATGCTCCATCGTGTCTTCAACNACTTGGTCTTGGCGATTATTGATATATTCTTGCTGGATAGAGGCCTCTTCAATGGCGGCTAATTGTTTTGTCTTTTCAACATCCGCTAAAATACGCTCGCGCTCAAATTGCGCCCATAGGTTTTCTTGGAAAGGCATAAGGCGATCACTGATAATGTCCCCAATACCACCAGCCATATCAGAAATACTGGCCATGATTTGATCCGTCACTAATGAGGTTGCCATTTGAATAGCTGCCACGATAATAGCACTTGTAAAGGCTTCCGCTTTTCTTGGTTGAGCCGTTGTAAATACAAGAAGAACAGCGATAACAGCTGCAATAAACGCATTGGTAAAGCGATTTTTAAAGAATTTCATAAATTTATTGTCCCCGTTTACTTTTAATCAATTAAAAAAGCAACATACTTCATTATAACATAATATAATCTCAAAAAATAGTCTCAGCCTTCTTTAATAACTTTTTTTTAACACTTTTTTAGTTTAAAGTAATTATAGCTTCTTTTATTGCTCTAAATAATGTAATTATTAAAGCATATATTTTTAAACAATCTATTATTTATCACGTTCAAACGTCAAAAAGCATGACCCAGCAACAACCACAAAAACCAGCACAAGCGCCTAATAAGTCTCAAGCACAGCGTCCAAATCCGAACGCGAATAGGGCACAACGCCAACAAAAGCCAAATCCGCAAGATAAAAAAGCTGATGGGGCTCAAGATCGTGTCACAGGCCTAGCGACTGTTTTGGTGCGCAATGAATTTTATAAAGATGGCTATCGCTCTTTATTAAAGATTGCGATTTTCGAGGCGTTCGCGATTGCTTTATTGGTTATCACATTGATTTTTGTGATCATGACTTCAAACCCTGAAAATAGATATTTTGCCACAACGGCTGATGGTCGTTTGGTTCGTATGGTTCCATTAAATCAGCCTAACTTAAGTGACGCAGCCTTATTATCATGGGTGGCACAAGCGGCCACTGAAACAATGACCTTTGGTTTCCATGATTATAAAAGACGTCTTCAAGATTCATCTCAATATTTCACAAGACGTGGCTGGGAAAGTTTTACAAAGGCTCTTCAAAGCTCAAGGATTATTGAGGCTGTTGAAGCAAGACAACAAGTTATTAGTGCCGTTCCAGGCAGTGCTCCGGTTATCGTTCAAGAGGGTATTATCAATAACCAATATAGATGGGTTGTCGAGATGCCACTTGTTGTAACTTATAAATCGGGGAGTTCAAGCAGACCAGATTCTATGATGGTTCGTTTGACAATTGTTCGTGTTCCTACGCTTGATAATCCAAGTGGTGTGGGTATTGAGCAATGGATTGCGGGCGGTGGACGATAATTCTAATCTTTCTTGTATTTTAAATACGGGAATCTCACATAACTATAGTTAAGAAAACTCTAGCTTTTATCACATAATGGTGGCAACATGCTGTTTGGGATTTGTTTTTAATTATAACTATTGAAATCATATAGCTTTTTGACTATATTCTGACACAATTTAACGTAAGACGATTGAGTAAAGTGTTCGTTTAAACTATGCATATTAGTAAATTAAATTTTTTAGGTCGTTCGACCCTTCTTATCTTAAGCTCTTTTATTTTGGTGCTTTTCTTAGTTACGGTTGCGCCACAAACCTCGTTTTCTCAAACTAAAGCTTTTGGGGAAGATGCGGGCGAAGGCGACACAAATAGCTTGGGTCTGCAATTTAGACGCGTTGAGGGCGGTGCTTCATCTGATGGCAGTGGTCTTACAATGCCAAGTTTGGGCGGTGCTTCACCAGAGCAAACTGAAGAGTTTCAAAAAAAGCAAAAAGAACTGCGCGAAAAAATTAGAAAAGAAGAGCGTGAGACAGCTGTTAAACAGACCAAGCAAACACTCTTTCCTTTAAAGCCAGAAGAAATTGAACAAATGCTGGAAATGTTCAATGTCACAAGAGAAAAAGCAGAATCAGCTGGTAAGGTTGTGCCTAAGCCAGAGGTTAAGGTTGCAGATATCTCTTTAGATCCAAGCATGGTTCCAGAAGTTATTATGACGGCGCCTGGTAATGTGACAACATTATCTATTTTGGATATCACAGGACAGCCTTGGCCAATTCAAGACGTTACATGGGCTGGTGAATTTGAGGTTATTCCACCAGAGCCAAAAGGACATGTTATTCGTATTACACCTTTAACAGTGCATGGTTTTGGTAATATCTCAATTCGTTTAATTGATTTAACAACGCCTGTTACATTTACATTAAAGACAAGCCCATATATTTCTTTTTATCGTTTTGATGCAAGAATTCCCGAATATGGACCAAATGCATCTGTCTCTTTAATTGATCAAGGGCCTGGTATAGTTGCGGGCGATGCTATTATGACAGCATTACTTAATGGCGCTCCTCCTGAAAATACGGTTCGTTTATCAGTTGACGGCGTTGATGGTAGAACCTCTGTTTGGCGCTCAAGCGGACGTGTTTTTGTAAGAACACCACTCTCTTTATTATCGCCAGGTTGGACAGCTTCTGCAAGTTCGGCTGACGGCATGAAAATTTATCAAATATCAGAGTCTCCTGTACTTCTTTTGTCAGACAAAGGGAATATGGTTCGAGCTCAAGTAGGAAAGGAAGAGGTTGTCGATGACGGAGAATGATGATTTTGATGGCCCTAACGCGCCATTTGAAGATGAACATGAATTTCAAGAACCGTCTTCGCCCGGTTTTGTAGAAGCTTGGAAGAGTAGCCCTCTTTTAAAAATCTTAACTTTGGGTGCGGGTTTGGTCGTTGTTGCAGGTCTAATTGTATTTATGGGCGGTGACGGCGATGTTGCTGATTCACGCCTTAGACCACCATCTCAGGTCAATGAAGCGCCAGGTGCAGAAGTTGATGAACAATATGAAGAAGCCATCCAACAAGCTGATCGTCAAAGATTAGAACAAGCGATTCAGCAAAGATCGAGTGTTTTGCCAACACCAAGGGGTTCTTTAAGAAGCCGTCTTGGCGATGAAAATGAAAGCGCAGATGAGCAAGAAGCAGAAGATCCATTAGCACAATGGAGACGCCGTGCTGAAGAGCGTGAGAAAGAAAGACAGCAACAGCGTGAAGAGCGTGAAGAGCGCGCGGTTCAAAGACAGGTTGTCCAAAGACAACAAGGTCAACAAGCCCAAATTCCACAAGCAAGCAATGAGAATATTAATTTATTGTCTGAGGCAATGTCTCAACAGATGCAGTCTATTTTACAAGCAAGAAAAGTAAAGGGCTCAAAAAATATCACGATCACGTCACTGGCTGATTATAGGAATTCTATGGAAGAAGAGAATGGCGGTAATGGTATTTTTGGGGGTGGTTCTGATGACGGGTCTGACTCTGATGAAGGAAAAGAAGAAATTATTATTATCCCAGCAGGGGAAATTTTCTATGGTCAGCTAATCACAGAAGCAAACTCTGATATTGATGGCCCTGTTTTGGCACAGGTTTATCAAGGACCCTTAAGAGGGTCTCGAGTATTGGGAAGTTTTGAGAGAACTGACACCGATAGAATTATTATTTCGTTTAACAAAATCATTGTTGATGGAATTGATTATTCAATTGATGCGATTGCCGTTGATCCTGCGACGACGTCTCCGGGTATGGCTACAGATGTTGATTATCACTTATTAACCCGCGTTATCCTTCCGGGTGCTGCTTCTTTCATCGAGGGGATTGCCGAGGCTTATGCAGAGCGTGAAAATAATGTCTCCGTATCGGGCGATGTTGTGATCTCAGAAGAGCAGCCGTTAAATACTAGAGGGAAAATTGCCACTGGTATTGCGGAATCTGCAGGGGAAATTGGGGAGTTTCTTGATGATGAAGCAGATCGTTATGATGAACCAACAATCATCGTGGCGGCGGGAACGCCAATGGGAATTTTGTTTATAGAGCCCGTGGTTGAATAAAAGGTTTATTTTATTTAGAATTGTTTAAATATTAACTTGATAGGTTTTTTTGATGGTTGGAAGCGATAACGATAAAGAAGAATTTGAAGATATTGACAATCCTTTTGGCGATATGGAGCCAGAGGCCAATGTTCCTGCACAAGAAAAGAAATTAGAAGACGGTCAGGCATCTTCTGGTTTAGAGGCCGATGAGTTTGATTCTGAATTGGCTGATTTAGAGAGTACAGATTTTGATGATCCTTTCATGGATGATTTTGATGATGGGTTAGAAGATGATTTTTCTTCTGATTATGGGGCGGATGAATTTGCTGCTTCTGGCGATGATTATCAAGCGGATGACTTTGTTTCAGATTATGGCTCTGATGATTTTGCCGATGAAGGGGGATTTGATGATGGCTCTGGTGGTGGGGTTGCACCGAAAGGCAAATTTGATGCAAAAGATTTCTTAAAAAATAATTTCCAATATATTGCCTATGGTGCCGTTGGTATCGTCGGTGTTTATATGATTGTAACAACTTTATTCCCTGGTGGTCCGGCTCAAGATGCTGGTAATTATCAGCAACCTTCAATGCAACAACAAGCAATGAATGATGGTGGGGCGGTACAACCATTTGGAAATTCTCCAACGACGACAATGCCTGCAAACAACACGGATCAATCGGGCTCCAATGAACCAGCTGGTTTGTTGTTGGGTGGTAGTATGAATACTTCAAACACGGCGTCTAATAATCAACAAGCCGGCCTTTTAGGCTCTCAGTCGCAAGGCAAGCAACCATCTTTTGGAGAAGAAGCATCTACGACAAGTGGTCAAATGGGATCAAGTAAAACATGGCAACAACCACCAATGCCAACACCGATCTCAAAAGATAATGATGTTCCAGCAAGCCAAGTAAAAGAGTTTTCAGCGCGTTCTCAAAGCTCAAATTCGGCTCCTGCAATCCCAGATACAACACCGGATAAAGAAATCATGGCAACAGGCGCAACATCAAAAGCCTTAACACCATCTTCAAATACTGGTCGATTATTATCTCGCAATACGCCTTCTTCTGAGCCTGCTGTTGAAACCAGATCAGAAGAAAACACACCAATGTTTTCCGCAAATAAGTCTCAGCCTAATGATACGGAAGTTGTATCTTTAGACAATCGCACTTCACAGCAAGAGCCAATGAGTTCTGAAACAAGGGGAGAATTAGAAGCGGAGATTGAGACGTTAAATTCTGAATTGGAAAAAGTAACAACAGATTATAAGGTTTTAAAAGCAAGCTTTGATCGTTTGAACACAAAAGTTACACGTATGCAAAGCAATGCTAATTCAGGCAATTCTGATAACGCTTCAACTGAAGTGTTGGAAAATACAATCAAACGCTTAGAAACCAGAATTAATCAGTTGGAAAAAGAAAAGAGCGCTTCTACACGCTCAATTCAACCATCAGCAAGAACATCATCATCATCGTCTTCTTCTGCAACACGATCAGCACCAAAAACTGTTGTAAGGCATGCGCCGACAACTGTATCATCGCTTCCTAAAGAAAAACCGATGCAAGCTGCCTCAAGTGTAAATAGAGGTGTGAGGCCATCATCTAGCTATGGTGTTACAATCGCAGATGCCCAAAATGATTTATCCTTTAAATCTGAGGAAGGTTGGGTTCTTCGTGCCGCACAGCCTGGTGTTGCATGGATTTCAAGAGGCTATGAAGCCCCAATTCGTAAAATCTTTGCAGGTCAAATTTTAAAGGATGTTGGTACAGTTCAATCTATTCGTCTTGAAAATGGACGCTGGATTGTTCGCGGAAACCAAGGGCAGATTACGCAATAATTCTTTAGAAAAAGCTTTTTTTAGTTAAATTCTCACAATAAAAAGTATCTTTAGGCATTCTTTTTATATATAATAAAGTATCTTAAGAGGGCTGTTCTTGGCTCTTTTTCATGTTCAAGTCTTAAAATTTACTTAATATCTCACTTTTCTAACAAATTCGATAAATTAATTTTTTGTTATATATCAGTGTGTTATTATATATATGTAATTTATCTCTTGCCAAAAGTGGCAAAAATGTGTTTAAATTATGGAATAGAACATTTCAAGGGGACTAATTTGTTTAAAAAAGATACATATATTAACAGCAAGAGCCAAACAGGCCAATATTTAAAGCTTTTTGCTTTGATTGCTGTTGCGTATCTTTTCTTTGGGTCTTCAGGTGCCTTTGCGAGCGGCGTTTTTGATCAGCTTGTTGATCGCATTAGAGATCAATTTTTGGGCCAAAGTGGCGGAGGGCCACGCACTTCAGGTGTTAGGCACTTATTTGGTGTTATTTGTTATCTCCTTGGTCTTGTATGTGCCATTTCAGGAATTCTAAAATTTAAAGATCATGTGGATAGTCCACCAAACCACCCGTTGAAAAGCGCGGTTGCTCGTTTATTTATTGGTGGTGCTTTTTTATCAATGCCAACAATTATTGATGCAATGGTTGACACAATTGGACTTGTCTCACCAGGTTCAGAAGCCTATGCTGAAACTCCAGTAATAGCTGGTGGTCTTGGTAATATTGTTGAGAATATCCGTGGCTCATTTAAGTCGCCGGCAAGATTATTCTCAATGATTTCTTATTTATTTGGTGTTGCGTTTGGGATCTGGTCTTTGGCTGAATTTATCAGAACAGCTGACTCACCAGCACAAAACCCAGTTAGACGCCCAATTATGATTTTATTAACTGGCTCGGCCTTGTTAACGATGCCAACAATTATTAGTGCTTTGATCTCTACATTTGACGTATTTGCGCTTATTGCAATGCCGTCTTCAGGAATGGAAGGCGCGCCAGGCTCTAGTCTGGCATTAGATCAGATATTGGTGCGTGTTGTAACAGATCTACATAGACCGCTTATTTACATGGCGGGTCATGCAGCAACAATTGGTGGTTTGGCATTTGCTATGATCGGTGTATTCCGCCTTATGAAGAGTGCACAAGATGGACCAAAGGCACCTTGGGGATCTGGAACAATTGGTACATTTTTAGCCGCTGGTGCATTATTATCGATTGCTAACTTTATGGGCGGTGTTGAGATTTCGATTTTTGGTAAGGCCGGTGAATTGAGCACATATGCCGTATTGGCAAATTCTGAAGGTATGGATCCTTTAGTAGTAAATCGTGCAAACCAAGCAATTCAAGCTGTGTTTATGTTCGTACAGATTGTCGGTTATATAAGTTTTGTACGAGGAGTTTTTATTCTTCGTTCATTTGGTGAGGGCGATCAACAGGCTTCAATGTCTGCTGGCCTAACTCACATCTTTGGTGGCGCGGTTGCCGCCAACTTGACGGCTCTTATTGGGGCTGTTCAAACAACGTTAGGCTTAGTCGGTTTGACGTTTGCTAGTTAACTCAAAAATTTCCATAGGAGGGAATATAAAATGAAAAAGTATAAATTTGCAGCGATGGCTACAACAGCAGTTCTACTGGGAATGAACACAGATGCACATGCAAATGGTTTCCAGGGCGTGTCAACAAGTATTGCGAGCTCAGTTAATGAAGTTCCAAGACTATTGTCTGTTTTGTCTTACTTAGTAGGTCTAGGTTTAGCGATTGCTGGTATCTTGAAACTAAAAGCACATGTTGATAACCCACAAACACCACTTAAAGAAGGTGTAATCCGTTTGGGTGCTGGTGGTGCATGTTTAGCGCTTCCACTAATCATCGAAGCGATGTCATCATCTATCGGTTCAGGTGCTGGTACAGCAGGTGATGCTGTTATCACTACATTTGATGGTGTTTCATTCTAGTATAAATTTAATGAAGGCAGTTTAAATGTCTTATTTACCTTTAAAGATTGGCGTCGGTCGTTTAACCGGCGCCAAGCCTGTTTCGACAAAAGCTGTTTATAAGGGCGATGACCTTAAACAGCTTAAGTCGAAAATTTTCGAACGTGACAATCATACGTGTCAGTTCTGTGGCTTTCATGCCGAAAAATACCAAGAAATTCTACATCAAGACATGAATCCGCAAAATTATCAGATTGATAATTTGGTAACCTCATGTACTTTTTGTCATCAAGTTTTCCACCTTGAGCGCGTTGAAGAGATGCGATCAGGTGTTTTAATTTGGTTGCCTGAAATTGGGCAAGCCGCTTTACATCATATCATGCGTGCGATCTATGTTGCACGGGTTACACAAGGGCCAATGGCAGATGCCGCCAGAAGTGCGTATGATGTTTTAATGGAACGCAAAAACGGTGTTAAAGAGCGCATTGGGACAGACGATCCGTCTGTATTGGCGCGTATCTTACAAGATTTCTTAGAAGATCGTGAGTACCACGCAAGGGATAAAAAGCTGGCTGGCTTAAGAATTCTTCCCCTTGATAGACGTATTATTAAAGAAGGCGATTTGGATTTCAATCAATTCCCACAAATGCTTGCCTATTGGCGCTCAAAGAAGGGACCTTTTGGCGAAAAAATGCCAAGTACTTGGGGGCATCTTCTTGATGATGCAAAAAAAGCAGTCTCTGGTTAGCTTTTTTTATAAATCGTTATAGACCCAAACTCTTCGCTCCATTATATTGGTATTAATGATTTGAATTAATCATCAATAAGAATGTTAAAAAATAATCTAAAGCTTTTTTAAAAATCACATGAGTTTATGGAAGAAAATAGTTGCTCCGATGGCGATGATCGCCAGACACCCTGTAGAATCTTTTCTACGGTTGGAGACAACAGACGACGCCAAAACGCTTGTTGGGGATGATGGCTCATTGATTACCTATATCCGCGTTGACGGTGCTAGACAGATTATTGGGGAAAAAGAATATAAACATATTATTGAGAGTGCCGCGATTAATTTAGGCTCTAGATTTGATCGCGCTGGCTATGCGATGCAAGTTTACTTTGCCCGCAACCCTGAGCGTATCAAAAGAGAAATTGGTCGTTATGTTCACCCAAGTCGTGTTGCCGCAAAAAACATGAATTTAGAGCTGGATGATTTATTTGAAGAAAAAGAAAGACATTTAACCCGCTTTTTAGCATGGGAAGAGATGTATTTTGTTCTTTGGACAAGGCCATCTTCATTAAGTAAGAATGATTTTGAGCGCGCCCAAAACCAGATGAAGGATAAAGAATGGGTCGCAGCCCCTAATTCACAATATCCCCACATGGTGTTTGATATTTTAAGAGGCCGCCACAATAGTTTTGTAAGTTCTGTTTTGTCTGTTTTAGAAGATTTAGGGATCCAAGCAAAACATATGGATGCGCATTCTGCGTGCCGTGCAATTCGTGGCAATTTATACCCAAACAAAGCTAATGAAAAATGGCAGGCCTGCTTGCCTGGCGATAAAATTGCCCCAAGAGCCCCATCAAGAGAGGGCGATTATTCAGAAGTTTTATGGCCACCGCTTAGAACGCAATTAGCCGCAGGCGATGCAGAAGTTATCGATCGCTCAACGGTGCGTGTGGGCGATATGATTTTTGGTGGTGTCGATATAACTTTAGCACCATCTGATCCAACCCCGTTTCCTGTTCTTTTAAACAGGATGCTGGAATCTAAAGTTCCTTTTAGAATATCGTTTCTAATTGAGAGTGGTGGCGTTCAAGGGATGCAAACGAAAAAGCTCTTGGCCTCGATTTTAGGGTTTACCAACGGTGTTAATAAACAGGTTAAAGAATCTCTCGAACAATTGGCAGAAATGGCACGTGATGAGCCGATTGTTAAAATGCGTATTTCAGCCTCTACTTGGGCAAATGTTGGCGAAGATAAACTTCTTCAAGAGCGCATGTCTACCCTTATCCAATCAATGGAAAGTTGGGGTTATGCGCAAGTTTCAAATATGCAAGGCGACCCATTAGATTGTGTCATGTCCTCTGCAATGGGAATTAGCTGTGCTTCAACGGCACCCGCGGCTGTAGCACCATTAAAAGAAGCTTTAAAATTATTCCCATGGCAAAGACCGTCATCTCCTTTTGAGGATGGCTCTGTTTTATTAAGAACGCCTGATGGTCGTATTTGGCCGTATCAGACGGGAAGCACATTAACCACAACTTGGTTTGACCTTATTCTTGCGCAACCGGGTGCTGGTAAGTCGGTTTTGATGAACTCTCTTAACTTAGGGACATGCTTGACCGCTGGTCTCTCAAAACTCCCATTTGTGGCGATTATTGATATCGGGCCATCATCTTCTGGTTTGATTTCGATGTTGCAAGATGGCTTGCCAAAAGAGCGCCGTCATGAGGCTGCACATTATAAATTTAGAATGACACCTGAATATGCGGTGAACCCATTTGATACACAGCTTGGCTGTCGTTATCCTCTGCCCGAAGAGCGTAGCTTTTTAATTGAACTTTTAACTCTTCTTTGTACCCCTCCTGGTCAAGCACAGCCCTATGATGGGATTGCACAATTGGCTGGTTTCGTGGTTGATGAGA
>PBIV01000026.1 GCA_002720935.1 Rickettsiales bacterium
TGATAGCTTTACGTCTGTGGGGCCTGGGGTTGAGCGTATGGTTGAAGAAGTAAGAGAGCTTTTACCGCTTGCAAAAATCGTTGTGTTCTCAAGTGACAATATGCAAGATCCAGAGATTTTAAAAAATACATTGCAACAAATTCAAAAGGGTAAGTTTGATGTTTTAGTTGGAACACAAATGCTTGCCAAAGGGCACCATTTCCCGCTTTTAACAACTGTTAGTATTATTGATGCAGATAGTGGTTTGTCAGGTGGCGACTTAAGGGCAAGCGAGCGTACATTCCAATTACTGCATCAAGTGTCTGGACGTGCTGGACGTGCACAAAAAAAAGGGCATGTTTATATTCAGACAAGACAAATGGAAAGCTCTATTATCAAGGCCTTGAAAAAGGGGGACAGAGAATCTTTCATTGATGCGGAATTAGATGCAAGAGAAGAAGCTGATATGCCGCCCTTTACAAGACTGGTGTCCTTGATTGTTTCAGGCGAAAACCAAGACTATGTTCAAGGCTATGCGAAGATGATGGCAATGCATGCCCCAACATCTGATCAGTATATTATTTATGGGCCTGCGCCAGCCGTATTGGAAAGACTTCGTGGGCAGTATCGCTATCGTTTTTTAGTAAAAGCCTCAAAGAGCTTTAATATCCAAAAATTGATACAGTTTTGGCTTGATACGATTGGCAATGATAACAAAGTGCGTATTCAAGTTGATGTAGATCCACAAAGTTTTTATTAATATGCTATAATAGACATATGAAAGATTTAATATGGTAGATCGTCAAGAATTAAAAAAGCAGCTTTTAGAGCTTATTAACAAGAACAGGAAACGTGTTCCTGAAGATGTTTTGGCACGTGCAGAAAAATTAGCCTTAGCCGAATTAGAGCGCCAACAGCAAGCAGAGCCAGCAATGATGAATGCGATGGCAAAAGAGATCACGTCTAAAGAAAAAGACACACCAATTAAAAAGAATGAGATTGAGGCGCCCAAGGAAATCAATATGCGCAATTTCCCTAAAATCAACCTACAAGAAATCTTGAATGACACTAAGCAAGGCCTCATGGACACAACGTTCATTGATGCGAGAGGTGTTGAAGTTGTTAAATATAATAGACAAGCAGCATCACAAGCCGTTGCAGAATTCATCAATAAAGTAGATGATAAAAAGGGCTTCCTAACAAAACTGAAAGAAGCCCTTCATTCAAATTCTAGTGAAGAAAACGATATTTTTTAAAACTATTCGCCAAATAAGAATGGCTGAACTGTTCCAGTATCATAACTATAACCACTGTAATTGCCTTCAATTTCTACCATTGTATCATGTCCGGCATACATGAGATTAATGTCTACGCCGCGATCTTTAATGCTCGCCATGATATCGTTAGCTTTATCACAAGCACCAGAACTTAACGCATCCATACCCATTCCAACCAACGTACCCGCATCAACACCAAATCCAAAGATGTCAAATGAGCCTGTTATACCGGCTTCTGCAACCACAGTTGACATGATTGTTGAGAATTGATCGAAACAAGACATTTCATTAATAATACCAGTTGGTGGGGCAGGGTTTGCCGCATTTCTTATTTCATTTTTAACTTTCATTGTATTTTCAGCCGCAAGCACTGAATCTGATTCGATTTTAACGTCACATAAATCGCCTGGATTTGTAGCAAGTGCATCGACTACTTCTGTTCCAGATAAGTCTGAATAATCTGCATATGAACCACCAGCTGCGCTTGTTGGCCCGCCTGCAACATAAGAACCCGAGCTTGTCGTCGTATGGACTGAGTCTCCGCCGCCAACTAAATCAGCAGGAGTACCAGAACCGCCTGAGCCTGAGCCACCAATACCTGTTCCAGTGCCTGTTCCTACGCCGCCAGGGGTACCGCTTCCTGGAATAGGTGTGCCGATTCCAATAGGAAGAGGGGTTCCTCCATCAAGGTCACCTCCGAGTATTGGTTCTGGCTCTGTGTCATCACCGCCTCCCCAGATGCTACCCCAGTCAAAGGCATAAGCGCCTGTGTTTAAAGCCAATGATTTATCAAAATAATTCTGGCCGATAGCCATTTGCTGGTCTCTAAGCGGTACACTTGTTCTAAATGTGTCATGTTTTTTGTACGCTAAAGAATAACCAGATTCTAAAACATGTTCGAAATATACATTACTACTAAGTGGTGAACCAATTGTCTCACCTCGGCTGATTTCTTGTTCAAATTGTGGCATTGTTTTGACATCAAGGCCGTAGAATGTCGATACTGAATAAGGTTTATAATGGACAATTTTTAAAACTGTGCCATAAGTTTCATTCTTATCGTCAATATAAATAACTTTCCCTGCAAGCGGGCTTACAACTGGTAAAGATTGTTTTTCATCAGTGTTTTTAATATTGAGTTGAGTGCCACTATTGTGAAGAAGAACACCATATTTATCGTCAACAATATTCCCAGATGGTTTTACGATTTCAACATCCATATCAGTAAATGGGTTGGTTATATCATAAATTGGTAATATGCCTGCTGATTGAGCGCCAGAACTCAAACCAAATGAAAGAGCAACACTTAAAGTAAGTATTGTGAGTTTATTCTTTAAAAAAGTTTTTATCTTGTATCTCATTTTTAAACCTCTTGTCATTTATTGATCCAAAGCCGGAACTCTAGAAGGATCGTAAAAGCGTTTTAAATCCATGGTTTGTATATATTGACTTGGTGGAGCAGGCATAATGCCTTTAACATGTTGTGCAACTAGTGGGTTATTGTCCGCTGCACCAGCATACATTGAATTAACCATTGTCATTGAATCATCAAAGGCGCTATTGGCAAAATCTTCGATCTTGTTACAAAGCTGTCCTTGAATAGCGTTGTTAACTTCACTTGCAAGCATATCTCCACCAGCAGCTAAAACATCAGGTGGAATTGATAAGCCCAATGATCCAGTTAATGAACCAAGGGCACCACTAAAGAAGCCGCCACCATTTGCAAATGTATTTGCAACAGGCCCCATCATTTGGGCTTGGAACATATCAAAACAAGCGCCATCAAGAAGATCGATTTGATCTTGGATTGTGACTTTTCTTGTTTCTTCTACGCGTTCTAAATTATTAACTTGATCATCAGCCAAAGCCTGATGTACTTCTTCTGGACAGTAAATTTCATCAGAACTGCCAATTGCAGTAGATGCCTCAGTTCCTACTGTGTTCACAACAGGGTAACTAGCAATGGCACCTGTATGACCACCTGATTGATACCCACCAGTACCAGTACCCAGTTCAGGAGGGGGTGTGTAAGGAGATAACTCATCAATTGGTGGCATATCTAAAACTTCGTTATCATCTGGATCAGGTGGATTGTTCGCAAAGTAATGAAGTAATTTTACAGAAGGTCCTGGAATATCTGCATTTCTTGATGCGGCATTACAGCAAGCACTTAAAGCGTGGTTTACGTTTCTATATGGAGCTCCAACACGGAAATTATAGCGTTCACATTGATCAATTAAAGCATTCTTCGGGACTGTTTGGTTGCCAGGAAGTGCTTGGTTGCTTGGAATTGTAATAGGCACAACTGTTCTGCTCGCCCATGCACAAATAGCTGTATCTTGGGCGTTGCTGTTCATCGCACCAATTAAACCCTCTGGATCATAAAAATAATTATCTGAAACAACTTCTTCTGTGATGAAGTCATTAACGAAGCCTTGGGCACTAATTTTCGTGAGTTTTAATTTGTCATCACTCAAAAAGCCGATTGTCTCACCTTTTAAAACGGGCTTGTAATCTTTAAAAACAATTGTCTCTCTATCAACAGGCTCATAAATATGAACATTTCCTTCAAGATCAATAATTTTAACGCGTGCTTCTTTTGAAGAAATCAAAGAGTGCGTCACGAAAGTACCATCAACACCTGCGTAGATAGGGACACCTTTAATACTGTTTGTTTTATGTGTAAATTGTTTTGCACTTGAGAATATAAGAGCGCCGTACCTTAAATCTGTGTCAACACGGGCAGGAACAATATTCAAATCAAGCTTAGGGGGAAGTACATTTTGTTTGACCTCAACATCCGCAGCCATGACTTGAGGAGAGAACAAAATAGCTAAAAACAATGTAGCGATTAGAGCAACACCATTTTCAATTCTAAATATATATTTATTTAAACTATTCATTATTTTCATCAGCCTTTTGATCGTCTATTGAATTAAAGTCTTTATAAAAACCATTATCCCAAATTAGTTTTTGACGTTCTCCATTATTCTTCAATAAAAGTATATCACGAGTCCCGCTTGTTTTGTTTTGCAAAACATCAATGCCTTTAGTTTTTAAATCCGCAATTTTAACAAATCCGTCTTGAGTAATTGCAAAGCCATAAACTTGACAATCATAGCCGTCACAAAATAATTCTGGCTCTAAAATTCTAACGAAAAGCTCTTTAATTCCATCATTGTTTAAATCAATACGCGCTAAACCAAGAGGAATATAGCGCCCTAACTCTTGTTCGTGCTGGGGCAGGATATCTTCTAAGGCCTTGCGAGCCATTTTTTCATTGTTACTTTCAACCTGAATAGAAAAGAAGAGGGGAGTCGCACTTTCAAAATCTGCTTGTGATATCTCACTTGGTTCTGAATATGCTTTGTTAGAAAAGGCAAAACACATGAAAAAAACCGCTAAAAACAAATAGATAGCGCTCATAATACCAAAGTTTTGGTCTATTGATTTAATTTTTGTCCCCATATAGTACCTCTATACTATTTTATTTTAGCACAGAATTTCTTAAATTATCATTTATATTTTAAATAAAGGTAGGTAAAAAATGGCTTTAAAGAGAAATTTTTCTCTTAACCTTTTTCATTTTATCAGGAACTCTATTCCAATCAATAGTTGATCTCTTACCTAGATTTTGATGATTTAAATCAAGCCAGGCCTTCATTTTATCATGCCCAAGGGTTTTAACTTTCTCGATATGTTTCGAATCAGTTTGTAGTTTGGTTAAAAGATCGCCTTCGATATCCAACTCAATTAAGTGAATGATTGGTTTTTGCTTTGATGCCCCTAACTCATTCTTCAAAAGAGCTAATTCTTTTTTCAAATAGTTATCTTTTTCTAAGGTTGATAAAGATATTACAAATATTTCTTTGCATTTATTTTGCTTTAAAACCCTAATTGGTGGGTTGGCATGGTATTTCCCATCAATTAGCTTCTTATCTTTATATCTAACCGGTTTCCACAAAAATGGCAAAGTACCTGACGAAGAGAGCGTATCGGTATTTACCTCATCATTAGAGAATATAATCCCTTTTTGGCTCTTAATATCAAAAGCATTTACAAAAATTTCTGGGCTATTCTTTTTAGAAAGCTGGGTTAAGTCCATATTTGTTTGAATGAATTGTTTTAGATGGTTTGTTAATAGAGGATTGTGCATACCTCTAAACCATTTATCAAAACCACCATTTAAATTAAATACAGAACGAAATGAGTCAGCCCATAGTCCACCAACATAGTTTGGAATCAAATCTTCTGTGATTTGAGCTTGGCTCTCTAAAAAGTAGGCTGTGAGTTCAATAGTTTGAAAAAAACCTGATGTACGTAATATCTGCGCGCCTAAGTCGGTAAAGTAAAGTCCGTCTTTTTTGATGTCTTCCCAAAGTTGATCTAAGCTTGATACTAAACCTTTTTCTTTATCTTTGGTGTAACCAATAGAAGCTTGAGCAGCTGTGATTGCGCCACCACTAGTGCCACTAAATTTTGGTTTGTCAGTTAATTCAATATAATCAAATAAAACTTTCATAGCGCCAGCATGAGCTGCACTATGTGATCCACCACCGCCAAAAGCGATACCTACACTGCTTATTCTTTTTTTATTATGCATTAAAGCACTCCCTATAAAAAAGAGTAGCCGATAAAATAAGAATGGAAAAGATTTTTTTATTTTTTTGATATAAATGAATAACTATGTATGTATAGATTTTATGATTTAAATAAAATATAACTTCATTAAGTTATTGATTATTAAAATAATTTATTTGTTTTTGTTCAATTGATGGTGTTTCGAATTTATAAATAATTAAGATACATGCTACAACCTATAAGGGTATTTTGTACGGGGGGGTATCTTAAAAAAAATGACAGAAAAATGTTGTCCATATAGTTTAGGCAATTGCCCATTTATGATATGTAACGCCAGCTTAGATAGCAGGAATGAAATTAAGCTATCAAACTACAATGATATTTTTGAAAGTATCTTTGGTGGCTCGGTGATGACTTTAGATGCGCTGATACCACAACAAAAAAGAGATAAGCGCTTACAAAACTTTAAAGACAGTATTAGCGATAACAAGGACACTGTTTTTATAACAGATTTAAAAGTTGCTGATGACAATGAGAAATCGTTTCAAATTATCTACAAAAAATCAGAAGTCAGTAATTCAGGTTTCTTATTTATTCATGAATATGCAAGTGTTGCGATCAATGATATTCAACGTGCTAAAATTGAAGCNCTTGGCTCATTATCAGGTGGNATTGCCCATGATTTTAANAATGTCTTNTCNATTATTAGTGGCTATTCACANCTNATTTTAGATAAAGGNAATGAGTTTGATGATGTTTCNAAGGATTATTTTGAAAAGATTACAACAGCGACTAAAAGAGGGGCGAGCTTAACCAGACAGTTGCTCGCTTTTAGTAAACAAAAAATCATGCTGGAAAAAACCGATAATGTTGTTGAGCAATTATCAGAGCAAATTAACTTTATGCAACCTTTACTTGGCTCAATGGTCAATTTACATTTTAAAGCCGATGAAGAGAGCTTATTTATAAAAACAGCCCCCGACATCCTTAATCAAATTATAATGAATATCCTTGTTAACGCTAGAGACGCAATGCCGAGTGGCGGGGATGTTTTCGTAAATGTCAGTGGTCCTGTTTGTTTGCCCGATACTTATAGAGCCCTTCATAGATTTGAAAAAGTGGAAGATCAGGATAATAAAACATTTGTGCAAATTGAAATCAAAGATACGGGCTCTGGTATTGATAAGAAAATTGCCAAAAGGATATTTGATCCATTTTTCACGACAAAAGAACAAGGAAAAGGGACAGGCCTTGGCTTATCTACCGTTCATGGTTTGGTTACTCAGTTAAATGGCATTATTGATTTTGAAACAGAGATAGGCGTTGGAACAAAGTTTATTCTATTTTTTCCATTGGTCGATAGTGCGAAAAACGTCGCTCATCCAACATTTGAAGATGCGCATCTTTTGATTGGTAAAACAATACTCGTCGTTGAGGACGAACAAGATTTCTCAGATGTGATGACAAATATCTTTAAAAAAGTTGGCATGAATGTTTTAACCGCCAGCAACGGCAATGAGGCATTATATATTCAAGATGAATTTGATGGCGCTATTGATTTTTGTTTATCGGATATTGTAATGCCCGAAATGCATGGCGGGCAACTTGGTCAAATGCTCGAAGTTTTAAGGCCAGATACGAATATAATCTATATGAGCGGTTATGCGGGAAGGGGAACAATTGACCCCAAAGAACTCCCCGACATTGATGAGATTATCCCCAAACCTTTAGATGTGAATAAAATACTATCTTTGATGCATAAGATGGTAAAAGGCGCACCAAAGGAAGAAATTCAAAATTTTTACAAAACAATCAATTAATTAATTAAGGTAAGAGAATGGAGCATAAAATAAGAAAAAGTGATGTTGATCTCGGCAGGCTTAAAATTCTTCTTGTCGAGGACCAACCTGATAATAGAGCCATGACAAGAAACATGCTTATGGAGATGGGTGTAACACAAATTTTTGAAGCTGCTGATGGCGCTGAAGGATTGTCATTTGCTGAAATGG
Organism: Rickettsiales bacterium; assembly: GCA_002720935.1. Lineage (GTDB taxonomy): Bacteria > Pseudomonadota > Alphaproteobacteria > Micavibrionales. Next base: position 7,847 of record PBIV01000026.1, read on the forward strand.
CGTTCGATATGATTAATTTTGTGATTTGTGATTGGAACATGCCAAATTTAGAGGGAATTGATCTTTTAAAACAGATTCGAAAATTATGCCCCGATATTCCATTTTTAATGATTACAGGTCGTGGAGATATGAACTCTGTGAAGCAAGCATTGGATGCTGGCGTTACGGCTTATATTAAGAAACCATTCTCACCAGTAGAGCTTCAGGCTAAACTAAGAATTATCATGTATCGACGTATGGTAAACGCCCATTTGAGCGCTTTTAAGTAATTATCTATTTGCTAATAAACAGTCTTCGGTCTATCTTTTTTACCATGAAAGATACGAATAATGTTTTTGATGTTTTTATAATCGGTGGTGGCATTAATGGTGCGGGCATTGCACGTGATGCAGCGGGCAGGGGATTGAAAACAGCTCTTGTTGAAGCCAAAGATTTTGGTAATGCAACATCCTCATCTAGTACAAAATTGATTCATGGTGGACTTAGATATTTGGAGTATTATGAATTTCATCTCGTTAGAAAAGCCCTGAGAGAGCGCAAAAAGCTTATGAACATAGCGCCTCATATTATTTGGCCATTAGATTTTATCCTTCCCCATGAAAAACATTTGAGACCAAAATGGCTGATTAAAGCTGGGCTTTTCCTATATGACTTTTTAGCACCAATGTCTATTTTAAAACGTTCAAAAGCGGTTAAGCTAAGGGCTAACAATCCTTTAAAAGAAGATAAAAAAACGGGTTTTCGTTATACAGATTGCTGGGTAGAAGACTCACGCTTGGTTTTAATTAATATCCGAGACGCTAAAGAACATGGCGCCCTTATCTCACGAAATGAGAAGGTTTTAGATGTTCGTTATTTAAATGATGATGGCCTTTATTTAGTAACAACAAATGAAAAAACCTATAAAGCAAAAGTTGTTGTCAATGCAGCTGGCCCTTGGGCGGATCAATTCTGGTCAGAGAATAAAAACTTAAGGCTTGTTAAGGGAAGTCATATTATCGTTCCAAAACAATATGAATTTGATCATGCTTATATTTTACAAAATGACGATAATAGAATTGTGTTTACAATCCCTTATGAAGATGATTTTACCCTTATTGGTACAACAGATGAAGAATTTAAGGGCGATCCTTACAAGGTTGAGATCAGCGCAGATGAAACAAATTATCTAATTGATGTCTATAACAACTACTTTACCAAACAAATTTCAAAACAAGATATTAAGTGGAGTTATAGTGGTGTCAGGCCATTATTAGAAGATGGTGCTGATAACGCCTCTAAAGTGACAAGAGATTATAAATTTAGTTTTGTAAATGGTCGTCTTGATATCTTTGGCGGAAAGTTAACAACCTATAGAGTTTTAGCTAAAGAGGCGGTTGATAAAATTGAAACATATCTAAATCATAAGCCGTTGCGTGGTACAGACTGGACGAAAGATTATAATCTTCCAGGTGGAAACTTTACTGACCTAGGGGCGTTTAAAGACTTAAAGAAAAAGCAGTATCCAGATATTGATGAAAAAGTCTTATTTAGATTAATTAAAAATTATGGCTCGGATATTGATCACATATTAGAGCAGGATAGAACTTTTGTCGTTGATGGCGTCCTACTATCAGAGATTGATTATACAATCGACCATGAGTGGGTTTTGGATGCAGAAGACTTTCTATGGAGAAGAACAAAATTGGGACTTCATCTTGATAAGAAACAACAGCGTGTAATTGAAGATTATATTGCCTTAAAGGTAGAAAAGAAAAAAGCTGCTGCATAATAATAAAAATAGCAATTGGGAGGTTGCACAATGTCAGAGGATAAATATCTTCTAAGTATAGACCAAGGAACAACAAGCTCACGGGCTATTCTTTTTGATTCTAAAGGGCGCTCTATGTTTTCTTCACAAGAAGAATTTAAACAGTATTTTCCATCTGAAGATAAGGTTGAACATGACCCAAAGGATATTTGGGATACTGTTTTTAATACAATCTCACAGACCTTAAAAAAGGCAAAGATCAAAGCCGATCAAGTCAGCGCGATTGGGATTACAAATCAGCGAGAAACAACTCTTATCTGGGATAAAGAAACAGGCGAACCTGTTTATAATGCCATTGTTTGGCAAGACCGTAGAACATCTGAATATTGCGCAATGTTAAAAGAAGGGGGGCATGAGCAAGAGGTTATCTCAAAAACGGGTCTTTTGTTAGACCCATACTTCTCAGCAACCAAAATTAAATGGATATTGGATAATGTTGATGGGGCGAGGAATAAAGCCAAGGCAGGAAAGCTTTTATTTGGAACGGTTGATTGTTATTTGCTTTGGAAACTGACCGAAGGGCGCTCCCATTATACTGATATCAGTAATGCATCACGCACCTTACTTTTTAATATTCATACCCAAGACTGGGATGATGAGCTTTTAAAACTTTTTGATATTCCATCAACAATGTTGCCAGAAATAAAAGATAATATTTGTGATTTTGGTGTAACGACTTTATTTGGCGATGAAATCCCTATTTATGCCATGGCTGGCGATCAACAAGCGGCAAGCTTTGGTCAGGCTTGTTTTGATAAAGGCATGGTCAAAAGCACCTATGGTACGGGCTGTTTCATGCTGAAAAATATTGGCAGCGAGCCGATGGTCTCAAAACAAAAGCTTTTAACAACAATTGCTTGGCGTATTGATGGTAAAACCACTTATGCCTTAGAAGGTTCAATCTTTGTCGCAGGATCAGCTATTCAATTTATGCGCGATGTTTTGGGGCTTTTAGAATCAGCCCCCGATAGCGAAAAAATGGCACAATCTGTTGATAGTAATGGTGGTATATATTTTGTACCAGCCTTAACGGGATTGGGCGCTCCCTATTGGAACCCTTATGCTAGAGGTCTGATCTCTGGTTTAACAAGAGGCACAAAGCCAGAGCATATCGTAAGGGCAGCGCTAGAGGCACAAGCCTATCAAACTTTAGATTTATTAAATGCAATGCAAGATGACACAGGCATTGATATTAAACAAATCCGCGTTGATGGTGGGCTGGTTAATAACTCTTGGGTTTGCCAATTTATTAGCGATATTGTCAATGTTCAAATTGACCGTCCAGTAATTACAGAGACGACAGCCCTTGGCGTTGCTTACATGGCAGGTCTAAAAGCTGGTTTCTTTAAGGATTTTGATCATATAAAATCATTATGGCTTAATGATCGATCGTTTAAGCCTGAGATGGATAAAAGCGAGATAACAAAACTATATAATGGCTGGCAAAAAGCTATTGAAAGGGTGCAAATCTAATGCTTAAAGCTTTACATTTAAAAACATATCTAACAGCCTTAATTTTAAGTGTTTTATTAGTATCTAGCCCAGCCTTGTCAAAGACGAGTGATGAGCTGGCTCAGGGCAAGATTACGCCGATGGCTGTTGCAAAAGTTTTACAAGATTTGAACCTTTCCTATCAATCTAAATTTGATAAGGATAATAATCCTAGGATGATTGTTACTAATAACAGTCTGCCATCAGAACAATTTGAAATTTACTTTTTTGATTGTATCAATGAGATTGAGTGCCAAAGCATTACTCTTTGGAGCTGGTACAAGCCGCTTATCGGTATCAATTATGCCAGAAGTAATATTTGGAACAGAAAAAACAGGTTTTTAAAGTCTTATCTTGATGGCGATTTCAATCCTGTATTGGAAATGGATATTCAATCTTTTGGTGGGATAGGGCCTGTAAACCTAAAAACATTAATCACGGCCTATGTATCTGCCATACCTGTTTATGCTGATTATATGAAAGTAAACTCACTTGAGTAATAAGCGGTTTTTAAATTTATCATAGCAATGTAGGGAATAAGAGTGGTGCCCAGAGGCGGATTCGAACCGCCGACACAAGGATTTTCAATCCTTTGCTCTACCTACTGAGCTATCTGGGCATGCTTGTAACAAATGAATCAAATAAAGCCATTTGTTTAAACGCGTAAGCACTCTTATAGAAAAATATAGGGTAGGAAGCAAGTAAAAAGATAGATTTTTTTACGCCTTATACAAGAAAGTCATTTAAAAGCATAAATAATGGCGTTTTTTGTTTGCTAAGCGTAACTTCCATTAAGCCTGTTCTCGTAAACCCATGAACAGTTGCTTCTAAATCCAGTTTTTTAAATTCACTTTCAAGACTGGCGATTAGATCGTCTTTTTGTTTAGCGCCCTTCATGCGAATAAAATCGATGAGTATGAGGCCGTTTAGGCGCCTTATTTTAATATGTCTAGCGATTTTCTTAGTGGCCGTTAAATTTACATTTAAAATACTATTTGAGCTACCCTGATTTACATCAATCGCAATAAGCGCATTTGTATGCTCAATGATGATAGAGCCTTTATTGCTTGGCAAGAAAACTACATCAGATTGTAACTCTTGGATCTGTTCCCAACAGCCCCGCATATCAATGATTTCATCTTGTTCTGTTATCTCTGCATCATATCTGCTTTTTAAGCGTTCAGCTGCGTTGAGATGATGATCTGTTGCTTTTGTATAGGAAACTATAATGGCTTCGGCAAGCTTGTCTCTACGTGCTTCCTTGGTGATTTTTAAAAGATATGACTGGGCATTATTTAACTCTGTATTGCGAACAATGACTTCTATTTCAAAATCATCTGGCTTAAATATAGTAAACCCTTGTTTTTTATCAATTTTATTGATGTTTGCTTTAAATGTTAAGCCTTCATATAAGGGGTAGCGAGGATTATCAATCTCAATATCATAGATTAAATTCTCACGTAAATAGAGTGCGATGCGGCTATTTCTTACGATTTCAGTGATGATTTCGTGGTTCATGTCTAATCATCTGATGCGTTTGTTTTAAAAATATCGGGGCAATTGCCAAGAAGCATTTGGCGGGTGTTATACAAACAAAGCCCTACAATGTTGCTGTGTGTACCATTGATTTGTTTAATAAAGCTTTCTGCTAATCCTTGAATTTTATAACCACCAGCAACACTTTGCCATTCTTCGCTATCTAAATAGTCTTGAATTTCGGTACTGTGTAATCTTTTCATGGTTACATGTGTATCAACCACGCGGGATAGCAGTTTGCCGTTCACATGAAGAGCAATCCCGCCATAAACACGGTGACGACGCCCAGATAAAAGCTCTAAACATTCTTTGGCTTCTTCAACAGTCTCTGTTTTGGGTAGAATACGACGTCCACAGCTTACCACTGTGTCAGCGGCTAAAATCACTGTGTTTTCAGTGTTTTCTAAATCACGATAAACCTTAAGTGCTTTTTGTTCAGCTAGTCTTAAGGCATGCTGTTTAGGCAATTCATTTGAAAGAGGGGACTCGTCAATATCCGCAGGAATAACATCACTTGGCTTAAGCTTTAGTCTTTTTAAAATATCCAAGCGTCTAGGCGAGGCAGAAGCAAGTATGAAACGCATATTTTCTGCCATCATATAAACCTAGGAAATAAAAAGTTTAAAAATATTGAGATTAGTCTTTGTGTCTAAAAGTAATGCGACCTTTTGTTAAATCATAGGGTGTCATTTCAATAGTTACACGGTCGCCTTCTAAAACACGGATACGGTTTTTTCTCATACGGCCAGAAGAGTGAGCAATAATCTCATGATCATTTTCTAATTTTACGCGAAACATTGCATTTGGAAGAACTTCTGTTACATGTCCTTCAAACTCTAATAAATCTTCTTTAGCCATAGTTATCCTTTTTGTTTGTTTATTAACTTACAATAAGAGCTTTATACTCAAAAAATAATAAAATCGCAAGTTTATATAAGAAAAATATTCATTTCCAAGACTTTAGTACTGTTTAATTTGTAAGATACAAATCAGTGTGAATAAACGTCTGGCGGTTTTTAGATCAATTTTGATTTTAGGTTCAAGGCTATCAACAATCATTTGCCCAGCCTCATCATGCAAGGCTTTGCGCCCCATATCCAAAGCTTCCAAGCGACTTAAATTCTGCCTTAAGGCTTGGTAATACGACTCGCAAATAAGAAAATAATCTTTGATATGTCTTTTAAAACTTCTTAATGAAAGCATATGCTCTATTGAAGTATCAGAATCAGTGTTTTGAATTTTGATATATAAACGATTATCTGTAGACGATAATTTGATGTTATAAGGTGGCGCTATATCTGTATCGCCGTAAACAAGAAAGAAATTTTCAGCTAAAAGCTCATTCACACAAACTGTCTTCTCTGCTAAAAGTGTCGGAGAAAGTTTTTTAATCAATGCGTGATCAAGTTCAATTGAAGAGATATGTTGAGTTGAATTATTATTCTTATCTAGGCTATGCGCTAGCTCGTTTATATCCTTATGTAAAAATGTAATGCCCATATAATAACTATAGGCGTTTTATTTGTGCACCGCAACGATTTAGTTTTTCTTCCAAATTCTCATAACCGCGATCAAGATGATAAACACGGTTTACAAAAGTGTCGCCCTTAGCGAATAACCCTGCCAAAACGAGCGCCATTGAAGCCCTTAAGTCTGTCGCCATAACTTGTGCCCCATTTAATTTATCGACGCCCCTAACCAATGCTGATGAGCCATGGACGGTAATATTGGAACCAAGACGAGCCAATTCTGGTACATGCATAAAACGATTCTCAAAAATTGTCTCAGTAATCATACCAGCACCTTCAGAAATAGCATTAAGCGCCATGATCTGGGCTTGTAAATCAGTCGGATAGCCAGGGTAGGGTTCTGTCATAACATCAACGGCTTTTGGCCTTTTATTCATCTGAATTCTAACGGACTTACCATCCTTGCTAGGCTCTAATTGTGCACCAGCCTCTTTTAACTTTGACCAGAAGGCCGTTAAATCATCATAGTTAATCTCTTCTAATGTTATATCACCTTGTGTCATACAAGCAGCAATGGCATATGAGCCAGCTTCAATTCTATCGGGAAGAACTGTATATTCCGTACCGTTTAAGCTCTCAACACCATCAACGACAATCTTATCTTCGCCAGCACCAGTGATTTTTGCGCCCATTGAATTTAAACAATTGGCTAAATCAATAACTTCTGGCTCTTTAGCACAGTTTCTTAAAATTGTTTGTCCTTTTGCTAAGCTCGCGGCCATGATTGCATTTTCGGTCGCACCAACAGAAACTTTAGGGAATATAATTTCCGCCCCTTTAAGCCCGTCTTTAGCGTGCGCAAAGATATAACCATCTTTGATCTCAATCTTAGCACCAAGCTCTTCCATGACTTTCAAGTGTAAATCAACAGGTCTGGTGCCAATTGCACAGCCACCAGGTAGTGAGACTTCGGCTTCACCAGATCTAGCAAGTAGGGGGCCTAGAACAAAAATACTAGCGCGCATCTTTCTTACCAGATCATAATCTGCACGAATTGATGTTAAGGTGCTTGTATCTAATTGTAAGGTATTGTCTTCCAATTGCTCGATCTTGGTACCAAAACTCATAAGTAAATCTTTTAATGTCTTGATATCAGCAAGCTTAGGAACATTTTTTAAAATGACTGGCTTGTTCGTAAGGATCGTTGTGATCATAAGTGGTAGAGCTGCATTTTTCGCGCCACTTATCTTAATTGTTCCTTTTAACTGATTTCCACCGGTGATTTGTAAGCGATCCATTTTCAATCCTTGCGTAAATATTAGCTTTGCAGAGTATCCTTACTATAAAAAAAATTCAAAACATTTTATTGAAATTTTTATCAATATGGGTTATGTTAAATATAATTAATTAGAGGTACATATGAAACAAATTAAGAAGAACATTGAAATGGTTCGATCATTCAACGCAATAAAAGCCGTTGAAGATGGAAAATATTTTGAGTTAATTACAGATGAGACTTCTGGTCTTATTCCTGTAGAGTATAGAAATATTTTTCTAAAAACAGGATATTTTGAAACATTAGAGAATGATGCCAGCAAGCTAACATTCTGCAAAAACGATCAAAGTTTTAAAGAAAATGCGATAACTGAAGTCATTGAAGCGCTGATTGAAGCTGATTTAATACCACGTGCGAATGTACCACGTGTTCAATACAGGAACATTGGTGGGAAAGAACGCTTAACAAAACCAGAGTTTGTTATTAACCGAGCATATGATGGAAATTGGGGTTTTCCTTTAGATGGTGTTGTTATATTAGCGTATAAAATTAACGAAGAAGCAAACAAACCTGAATTTTTACTACAAAAACGCTCTAGTAAGGTTGTTTTCGGCAATAGCTATGATTTTACAGCTGGCGGCGCTATTATCGCACCACAAACCGTTGATGTCGCTTTAAAGGCTCAGATGAAAGATGAAATGGGTTTAGAAGTTACTGACGCTAAATTCTCTGAAAGCTTATCATATAGCTATCCAAGGCCAACAAAGACAAAGCAAGTTATGCGATTAGATCAACGTGTCTATACAGCTGAGATCGATGATACTAATCCTGTATATCATAATTTTGAAGTTGATGGCTATGAATGGGCAGATGCTGAAACAATCTTAGATTATATTCGTGAAGAAAAATTCGCTGCATCTCATGTGCCAGCGATTATAGCAACACTTGATAAGCTTGGAATGTTACCTGAATTTGCAAATAAGGCTGAAACTTTAACTCAGCTTGAAACACAAGGACTTCGAAACAAAACTTCATCAAACAAAGTTTCAACAGGTTTAAAGCCAAGACAATAATCACTTTTTACATCATTGAAATGATTGATAAGACTGACCGAAGTATTCGCTAGTGTTATTTGTGTATACAACAAAGATATAAATACATATTATTTTCCATAATATATATTATCAAACTAATCCATTAAGGATAAAAGAACTCTTACATTTTATATTTGGAATGTAAAAAAAAGCACCTTCTTTAGAAAAGTAAGCTACACCAATTTAAAATTACCTTTAGAAGTTAACCAAAATAACCTTCAAGGTATCCACATTACTTAGGTAATAATTCTTTATTAAAACAATCGACATTTGGGATTGGATTGAATGTAACGTCAAAGACAACACGCCTGTATGCCGTAGGCGTGCTTTCGCGATTATAGACATCGCAAACAAGCTTTTTCCAGTTATCCATATCCCTTAGATATGTTTCTTGATTGGAATATTTTTGTTGTGCAAAACCATCGGTTAGCGTTTTATAGATAACCCTAATGTAAGGATGAATTAATTCTTTTTCTGCAGCAAAATATGTATCAAACACGAGCTTGCTCATATCATAATTATCACTGTAATAATCTGATCTCCTAATTATATTGATAACATCATCGTCAATTAAATTAGGATTACTTTGAAAGAATTTGTGTGCTTTAACTTTTTGTTCTTCATAAAAATAAAAATCAGCTCCTAGAAAACTCTTATTAATTTCATACTCATCTTGGGTAACATTCAGAACCTGCAATAAATAACCTACATCTTGCTTATGTGGATAGTCTTGTTTTTTGAACAACTCACGAAATTTAGGAATATATTTTTCTAGATGAGTTCTACCCGTCGGCTTCTTAGCTATTTGAGAGAGGTCATAAGTCACGCCCCCTACTCCGAGCATGCTATCTTGATCATATGTTTTTACCAATTGGTCAATAACATCTTTTATATATCGATCTTCTGTAGGTACAGCTGAAAGATTGGTCTGGGTGTCCTTATTGACATCGCCCAACAACCCATCTAGGAAACCGACCGTTGGGATAACACCACAAGCATAATCGCCATCACGACCTGTATCACAACAAGCTTGTGACAATTTTAAGTCTAGTGATAAATCTTGTTTACAAGAAAATTCAAACGGTAAATAAACCAAGTGCTCGTTGTTTGATGATTTAATCCGAGCAAAACATCCTGGGACATTTTCATCGTAAGAATGTGTAATCGGCCAAATTTCAGAAACAGAGTAACTCTCAACCGGTATTTCTTCAGGCACAACGCAACTTGCTTGAGCAGGCCTTTGAACGAAGCTTAAAAACAATAAAAAGAGTGCTAAAACAATAAAAAATCTTTGGTTCATAATCATTTTTTACACTCCATATATGTTGGTTTTCCTAACAACTCAAAATTATCTTTAGATGGCACAACAACAATTTCCCAAGTGCCATAATCTTGATACCATTGTGTATTACATTGATAGCCATTTAATTTTGCATTGATTGTTTTAATATCTGAGGCATCATAATAATCATTAAAATGAGTGGTTAATTTGTTTTGCTCTGTCTCGCCTTCATTGATGTAATCTTTAATCTCAGCTAAAGTTATGAAATAAGCGTTCAAGCATTCAGGGTTCTTTTTCGAGAAATATTGAAGGCTTTGTATAGATGCCTCCATCATTTGCCATGAGTATCTTAAGTTGTTTTTCACAAGCCCTTTAAGCTTGTCACAAATAAGCGTTGAGTCTTTAGGGAATTCTTTTAAAGCTTCAAAATACTTTAAATCCTCATCAAAAGACTTTGATTTACCTAAATACTGAGTTGAGCGTGTTTTTAACTCATAAAAAATATCGTCATGAGATAAGAACTCAGACGTATCATTCGCATTACTTTTTGCAATAAAAATTAAACTGGTAAAGGTTAGGATAAATAAGGACCCTAAGATAAGCTTGACTGAGACATTCATTAATAGAAACCCTTGATTAGAGTTAGAATGAGATAAGGTGTATTAAGGTAATAGTGTAAAACTATACCGTGTCTATTGTTGCAAGAATATGAGGATTGTCAAATGGGAAATTGCATTTTGAGAAAAATAGGCTTATTTCCTAAGTCTGCTTAATATAAGTTTTTCAACTTTTGGTCTTAATGTCGTGACCATAACATCTTCTTTTAAACGCCACGGTTTTTCCAAATTATAAGTCTTGTTTCCAACAACACTAATTCCAGCTGGTGCCTTTTTTAATTCAGAGATCATCAATTGACCTGCTGCATGATCCCAAGGCATTTGGTTATTCGTGATAACAAAATCAGTTACCCCATTTAAAAGATCCATATATTGAATTACAGACGCATAAGGATCAAAAACATTCTTACAAAACTCATCACTTAAATCCGTAACATTTTTTCTAATTGGATCAGGGCAGCGTTGGAAATATTTTGGATTTGCGTAACCTTTTATTTTTGTTTCATCAAATGGGGATGATAAATCCACAGAAACTTTATTGTGATCTTTATCAAAAACGCCCTGATCTTTAAAAGCATAATATCCACGTTTTTGTGGAACATCATATAACCATCCACCAATTGGTTGCCCGTCTTTAACAAGGGCTATCAAAACACCAAAATTTCCCTTTTTAGTCGCAAAATTTGCTGTTCCATCAATCGGGTCAATAACCCAACAATACCCCTTTGACTTTAGGTTTTTAGCGACATCTGGATTTGCTTCATAGGCTTCTTCCCCCATAACTTTGCATCCTGGGATCAGTTGACCAAGTAATTTTGTGAATTCTTTTTCCGCTAAAACATCAGCATCAGTAACAATTGATGAATTAGCTTTTGTATGAATATGTTCATGTTTAAGGCTATTATAATATGACATGATGATGCATTCAGATACATCTTCAATAATAAGCCAAACTTTATCTGATAATTCTTTTGTTAAAATTGGATCTGTCATACCCCCACCCCTATTCTACTTACTAATTTCTCTGCCAAATTCTTTTTCAAATCTTTTAATCGATGTTTTATTGGCTATTAATTTGAGTTCATATTTTTCTTGTTCAGCGATGAATTGTTCATCCTCAATTTGCGTGTTGGCTTTTAACCATGAAATCATATGACCATCTTTTATGTCGATTTTAACTGTATATGGGCGCTTATCAAGGTTTAAAATATGCTCAATCTCTTCTAAAACGAGATTGATGCCATCTTCTTTTAGGGCAGAGACTAAAAACGCAGGATTGCTTAGTTCAAACCTTGCATAACGTTGCCATTCAATAAAGTCTTCTTTAGATAATAAGTCCGATTTATTTAACAGCTCCACGATATTGGCTTCGTCCAAATCAACGCCGATATCATCTAAAATCTTTAAAACATCTTTTTTATGCTGATCACAAGCTGGATCACTAATGTCACGAACATGAAGAATAATGTCTGCTTCTAAAACTTCTTCCAAAGTTGCTCTAAAGGCTGCAACAAGCTGAGTTGGAAGGTCGGAAATAAATCCAACCGTATCAGATAAGATGATTTCATCATTTGTATTGGGCAGTTCAATTTTCCGCATTGTTGGATCAAGCGTTGCGAAAAGTAAATCTTTTGCAAAAACATTGGCTCCAGTTAACAAATTAAACAAAGTCGATTTACCCGCATTGGTATAACCAACAAGAGCAACAATTGGAAAAGGCGTGTTTTTACGTTTTTTTCTGTTTTGTTCTCGGGTTTGAACAACTTTTTCTAAATCTTTTTTAATCTTTGTAATGCGTTCATCAATTAAACGTCTATCAATCTCAATCTGACTTTCCCCTGGTCCACCAGTAAAACCAAACCCACCTCGTTGTCTCTCAAGGTGTGTCCAAGACCTTACCAACCTTGAGCGCTGATAAGATAGAGCAGCAAGCTCAACTTGAAGCGTACCCTCTTTTGTACTAGCGCGCTCACCAAAGATTTCTAGGATTAGACCGGTCCTATCAATAACTTTGGCCTTTAATTCTTTTTCTAAATTTCTTTGCTGAATTGGAGATAGTGTGTGATTAACAACAATTAGATCAATTTCGTTATCTTCAATAATTTGAGCAATATGTTCAACGTTACCACTGCCGATCAATGTGGCAGGNGTAACTTTATCTAGNGGNATAGTGTCCGAATAAATGCAATCAAGCTTGATGGCCTCACAAAGAGATACCGCCTCGATGAGTTTATCATCGGCAACCTCTTTATCATCCATGTTATGTTTCATAAAAACATGGATCACGCCGCATTTTTGTTGTGGTGTTTCAGTAGAATAAGGTGTCTTTGTCATAGGCCAAATATAGTGCCTTGTAACAAGATATCAATTAAAATAAATTAATTGTCTTCTTTTTCTTCAGGATCGAAAAGCTTTACAGGCCCAGATGGCATGATTGTAGAAATAGCATGCTTATAAATCAATTGTGCATGAGACTCACGTCTTAGCAACATCGAAAAATTATCGAACCATGTAATTACACCTTGCAACTTAACTCCATTAACTAGGAATACCGTTACAGGCATTTTTTCTTTACGTATCGCGTTCAAGAACACGTCTTGAACATTTTGAGATTTCTCGGCCATGTAGAATTACCCCCTCTTTCTCTCTGGGCTTATTCGCAAAATGCAATAACTCTTTTTAACGACTTCAGATTGTAAGTCAATTAAAAATATAATTTTTAGAAACTTTTTTTTGTGCAATACAAATAAAATTCCCTTAAACTTTCGAAAAAGTATAGATTTTCGTTATTATTTACCAAAGTTTTATCAAAAGTGCCCCTTGGGGTATTGATAATGATTGGCTGAAAATAAGCGTTATTTGCTGCTTCAAGATCTGTGTGACCATCCCCAACATACCAAAGAACCCTTTTACCTATATCGTTTTCAGACATAGGAGATATATTCATTTTATTTAAAGTAAAGTCAAGTGGATCACGAAAAGGTTTATCCCTTGGCGCATCATTAGCCCCGACAATTGCTTTAAAAAATGGTTTTAATTGAATGTGCTCAACTTCTCTTCTTAATAGGTCGCCCCTTTTATTGCTAACAATACCAAGCGGAATGTCAGTTTCAAACAAACATTCTATTAACAGTTTCGTTTCTGGGAAAAGTTCTAACTCATTTAGATGATTGTTTTCAAAATAATCATAGAAATATTTTGTTGCCTCATCAGATTTATCGCCAAAGATTTCAGGAAACAAGTCACGTGCAGATTTATTGACTTTAAAATCGGCCTCTTCTCTTGACCATGTCTCTAAACCATATTTCACAAACGTAGCGTTTAAAGAATTGATAATTAAATTCCAGTTATCCGCTAGCGTATTGTCCCAATCAAATAAGATCGCTTCTGGTGTTTTTAAATTTGATAGCATTAATAATACCTATCTTTAGGTGCTAATAATTCTTCAATAACTTGAGGTTCATTATCAAGATTGATAAATATGACTTTATCATTTGGCTTAATTTCAGTGTTTGGCTCTGGGATAATGACATCATTATCGCGAATTAAGGCGCAAATGTCAGACCCATCTGGCAAGACCAAATCTTTATAAGGAATATTTACAATCTTTGACTTATCAGCGGCTTCAAATTCTAAAATTTCAGCGGATCCTTGCCTTAATTTACGAATGGCTTTAATTTTACCGCGGCGAATGTGCTGTAGAATTGTTGAAACCGTAATCGACCTTGGGCTGACAACAGCATCAAGTCCTAAATTTGGAATAATAGGCCCATAACTTGATTTGTTAATCAGGGAAATACTGCGCCCTGCCCCCCTTTGTTTAGCCAAAAGACCAACCAAGATGTTTGTTTCATCGTCATTCGTAACCGCAATAACCGTCTCAGCGGCACCAATATTGACCTCATCTAAAATTTCGGCCTTAAGAGCGTTCCCATTAATTGTTAAAATATCAGGTAGAGATTCATTTAAATGAATGGCACGCTCACGATCAAATTCAATGATTTTTAAGGTCGTTTTTGGTTGTGCTGTTTTAATCATATTGGCTAAGCCGTAACCAATATTACCACCACCAATGATAATGATTTTCCTTGCTTCTGGTTGTTCAAAACCAAATACGTTCATAATACGGCTGACTTGCTCACTTCTTGCAATAAAGTAAATTTCATCACCCGCTAAAATTTGTTCATCAAATTCAGGAACAAAAGAAACCCCATCACGAATAATCGTAACAATTTTAAAATCAAGATCAGGGAAAAGATTTTGAAAATGCTGTAATGGTGTATTTAAAACAGGGCAATCATCACGGCAAATAACACCGATAATACGCACAATGTCTTTTTCAAACGTCATAACATTAAACGCACCAGGTACTGTTAACCGTTCAGAAATTGCTCTTGCCACCTCCATTTCAGGAGAAATAATAACGTCAATAGGCATATGCTCACTTGCAAACAGGTTGCCCCAGCTAGGATCCCTATAAATTTGTGAGCGAATGCGTGCAATTTTCTTTGGAACATTAAATAGGGTATGCGCCATCTGACACGTGACCATATTAATCTCATCACTCTGCGTGGCAGCGATAATCATATCCGCATTGCCAGCATCCGCTTTCTTTAAAACATCGGGATGTGATGCATGACCTGTGATACCACGAACATCTTCACGCTGATTGATTTCATTAATAATTTTTGCGTTATTATCAATGACAGTAATATCGTTGCTTTCTGTGCATAAGAAGCTTGCTAAGTTTCCACCAACTTCACCAGCACCGCAGATTACAATTTTCATAGCTTTAATTTCTTTGTTTTATTTTATTATTAACAGACTTTGTATTATATTTGAGTAAGTCAAATATAACAAACACTAATAAAGTATTTTATCATGTCAGACCTAATATCTTCAATTGATAGCTTTTCACATCAAGGCTATTCAGAATTTAATAAACGCAATCATTATAATGAAGATAGGTTGGTTATTGGTAGATCAATATTCGCAGTTATTGATGGTGCGACCGCTCTTGTACCTTTGGAAAAAGATGGATTGAATGCGTCGGCCTATACATCTAAATTTCTATCACATTATTTATATAACCAAGATGAAACAGACTTTAGCGCACAAACACTCTTGCTGAATGCTAACAAAGCCTTCCGAGAGTATTTGGAAAAAGAGTGGCCAGAAGTTCTAGATGTCGGAAAATTAGGGCCTTGTGCAGCTGTATCACTCATAAAAATACACAACAAGAAAAAGGCAACGATCTCAAATATCTCTGATTGTGGCATCGTGACACTGAATAAGGATACTGAATTTGAACAAATTAGTCAGCATTATGCCCGCCATGCAGAATTGGATGAAGAGTTAGCAAATGCGATCTTCGAAGAGCTTGATAAAGGCTTGCCAATTGCAGAAGTAAAAAAGCTTCCACAAATAGTTAAAAGATTAACAAATAACCGCTCCTTAATTAATGTCGAGTACGGCAAATTTAGCGCTGAAGAGGTTATGAAAGATTTTACATTCGAAAAAAAAATTGATTTAACAAATATAAAAACAATTTGCTTATTTTCAGATGGTTTACTTTGGCCAGAGGAAAAAGATGAGAAATCAGCGATGTTAAGAGCCGCTCGATTTATTAATGAGCTTGGAGTTTCAGCCTATTATAAAAAGCTTAAAGCTTTGAAAGATAGTGATCCTGATTTTAAAAGATTTAGACGACTTAAACATATGGATGATGCATCGGGCTTGCTGATAACACTTAACGATTAACCCGTTTTTCGTTCTTTTTTAGCTTCTTCAACAGTGCTCTCTTCTGCATCTGTACCATGAAGACCTAAGTTTTTAAGCTTTCTATGTAACGCAGAGCGCTCCATACCAACAAAGCTTGCTGTCCTTGAGATGTTTCCACCAAAACGCTTAACTTGCGCTGAGAGATATTCACGCTCAAACAATTCACGCGCCTGCCTTAAAGGGAGAGCGATTAATTCACCAGTTTGAATAATTGAGTCCTGATCAGCGGCCTTTTTATGGAAGTTTGGCATTAAATCAGGTGGGATCAAATCTTTTGAAACTTGGTCTGAGTTAAAGTCAGACATGATTAAGAACCACTCAATA
This sequence comes from Rickettsiales bacterium, assembly GCA_002720935.1. GTDB lineage: Bacteria > Pseudomonadota > Alphaproteobacteria > Micavibrionales. The sequence continues at coordinate 24,527 of PBIV01000026.1, forward strand.
ACATTTTTGAGCTGTCTAACGTTACCTGGCCAATTATAGGCTTGCATGATTGACATGACATCTTGCCCAATAATTAATGGTTGGCGACCATATCGTTTTGACATTTCTTGCATAAAGACGGTTGAAAGCTCCCCAATATCTTCAATACGCTCATGAAGTGATGGCATCGCAATAGGAACAACATTTAAACGATAATACAGATCCTGTTTAAATGATCCCTTCTTCATATCTGCTTCGATTTTTGAATTACTTGCCGATACAATACGTGCCTTTAATTGAAGCTCTTGCTTACCGTTAACACGCTTAAATTTTAAATTTTGTAAAATTCGAAGCAGTTTTAACTGACACGCCGACGTTAGATAGCTAACCTCATCAAGGAACAAATTGCCATTAGTTGCGCGCTCTAAAACACCTGTTTTAATGATATTACCCTCATCATCTTCATAACCAAGCAGTTCTTTATCAAACTCTTCTTCTTCAATAAGCGCACAGTTTAATGTTACAAATTCACCATCTGATTGAACGGATTGATCATGGATAAGGCGGGCAACTATACCTTTACCTGTTCCAGACTCACCGATAATCATGGCACGGCTATTGGTTGGGGCAA
>PBIV01000027.1 GCA_002720935.1 Rickettsiales bacterium
GTCTGGATGTTCCCCGCTGGAGTGGGTCAGTATCTCATCTGATCCGCTACCACCGATGACGATATCAGAACCATTTCCACTCCAGATGATATCGCTGCCACCGAGGTTATATGCGGTGGAGAAAATCGACTGGAGTCTTGATTCGCCTGACGCGACATCAAACACAGCGGTACCATTGTCACCAAGGATCACGTCTCTGTAGGTGTCAATTCGGCCAACGGTTACAGAATTGTTTTCACCTGAAATAGTATTGATATAATCTCTCTCCGAACCGCCAAGAATCACATCTGGGCCATTGCCGGCGTCGATTGTATCGGTACCACCTAGTTCTGGTGCTTGCGTTGATATCTCGGTAATTAAACCGGTGTCAGTAAATAATGCGTATCCATCATCCCCGATGATGTAGTCAGCTGATGAATCCGGGGCATTAGGATCATCAGCATCAATTGTGTCATTGGATGCACCACCAATGACGTAGTCGGACCCTTGACCAGCCACGATGATATCGTCACCACCAAAAGCAAAATCAGTTGTTCGAGCTTCAACGAGAACGTCTTCGACGAATCGAACTAATCCATTGTCACCGATAATGATGTCACTTTCCGAGCCATTACCTCCAGTGATTTGATCGTTGTGACTACCACCAAGGATAATGTTTCTGCCGTCACCGGCTGTGATAGTATCGCTACCGCCGACTTCAGGAGCGATTGTATATGCGAGCTTCGGATATACGGTGCCGTCGGATAGTCGGGTGAATTCGACGATGGCATTGTCACCTGACAGAATGTCATTGGCATCATCGCCGTCCGACTCGATCACGTCCCGGCCGGCACCACCGATAATTGCGTTTGCTCCTGCACCTGCCAGAAGTGTGTCATCACTACCGACTAATGGGCTGCTTTATCTGACGTCAATTAACTGACTTGCCATATACAGCGCTGAGCCGTTGTCCCCGATGATCACGTCATTTGCTGCGGAATCAGAGCTGGCGTCAATCATATCCATGCCATAGCCACCAAACGCGATGTCCAGACCGTCTTGCGCGGTTATCGTGTCTGGGCCACCAATGGCATCGTCAACCGTTGTTACATAGCTAATATTGTGGTGACTCGAGTCATTTACATCTCCAGGTCCGCCATGTCCGAATACCATCACAGCATGTTCTTCAAGTCCAACAAGATCCCTGTATTCCAATTGGTAACGATTAAGTTCATTGCCGTCGCCGAAGAACAGTGTGCGTCCACGATCACCAAGTACGAGATCATCTTTGGTGCCCGTACTAATCGTATCGGCGCCCTGACCTCCGAACACAATCAGTGGTCGTTCTGTTGTTGAGGCATCAATCGTGTCATTGTCATAGAAGGATATCTGAGGCACTTGCCAACGGCTAATCTGATGATCGACGGTGACCTTGACCGTTACGTCACTTAATCGCCATGATCCGCCACGATGATAGCTGTTCAACGTAGATCTGCTTAAAGTCTGATTCTGCAACTCAATCTCAAAGTTGTTTTCATCAACAATGGTAATTTCAAATGTGTTGTTATCGAATCTTGCCTCAAGTGAGCTATCGCCGTTAATACCAATTAGCGTTACTTGGTCATCTGCCCTTAGACCATGTGTATCACTTGAAATCTGAATCGTCTGATTCGCATTGTCAGGTGCGAGGGTCCAGTAGGCGCCCGGTTGATAGCTGTCTGTAATGCTACTGCTGATTGCCACTTGATAGAATGTCGGTGAAATCAGTGTTTGAGTGTCAACGTCGTCGTTAGTTTCCTCATATGTTTCATCTAAACTGAACCAGTCGTTGTCCAAAACGGTGACTGTGTAAGTGCCGTCAGGCAGTAGTTCTCCCAACGTATCCAATTCAGGTATGGTGAGCACCCAGTAGCTGGAATCAACGTCAGGATCAGAATCATCAGGGTTGTTTGCGGTGACTGCGATATCATTTGCAAAGTCGTTGCCCGAACCGGCAGCAATAAATGCGTTACGCAATGCCGTTTCAAGTGAACTAGCAAATGTCTCCGGGGCATCTGGATCGTAGGCGACTACCGTACTGACAGACCAGGTCTTGTTAAAGGTAATCGTAAAGTTGATGTCTGTTGTGACCATCATTTGGTCAACTGTTAGCCGAGCCTCACGAGCAGCATTCAGCGTTTCGATGGTCACGTCTGTCGAATCTGTGCTGAAGCTAATCGACGGTGTCCACAGTCCAGTGATGTCGGAGAGGGTGATCGAATCGCCGTCCGCTAACCCATGGTTAAAGTCTTTAATTCGCAGATCTGTTTTGTCGCTGTAGTCGATTGCCGCAACGTCACCCACAAAAGAACTAATATCTCCGGTCGCTTTAGCGCCGACGAGCTCTGAAATGTCAACGTGGATGAGATCGTTTTCATAATCAACGGTGTAAGTTTCGTGATTATTAATATGGCGTTCAACCGCACCGTGGAAAGTTAGATCGACAGTCAGGAGGTCTTCTGGACGTACGTCAATAACTTGATTAGTGGGAGCATCACCACTTGTATCGATAAGTCGACTGGTTGAGATAATCTTCGATGTTCCAGATAGTCTTTCCTCGTATTGAGAATTACCGTCGTGATATTTGAACACCGCTACCGTTACCAACCAGTCATCTCCATTTTGTGCCAGTTGGTCAATGCTGCTGGCTATGAGACTGATGCTATTGCCTAATGTGTCGACAGTGAAATCCAAGCCGTTTGTGAGTTCTCGACCGTTAAACATCAACTCGATGACGTCACCATTTTCAGCTCTTACGGGTTCTTGGGTAAAAGCGTTATCTCCAATGTTGAACGTATATGACCCGTTGGATGTAGTAATTCTTGCATCATTTACGCCAGAGAATTTTGTGTCATAAACTTGTGGCTTACGAATCGATTGGTAGACATCGACTTGAATTGAATCTGTAGCAATCAGATCAATCTCGGAAGTGATTTGTACGGAGTTGGCAGCAACGTCGACCGTGAACTCGTCTGTTCGCAATTGTTCTGCTGATGCACCTTCCCGATTTATGAATACATCGAGATGATCTCCGGTCTCGATGTCAATAAATACACCGTTAGTGTGGTTGGTCAGCGGTCCAATTGTTCGTGTGATCGTGTCAAGTATCTGGGTATGTGTCTGTAACTCCAGAACATCAAAGTAATCGAAGCGTTGTGTGCTGAGCGCGGTTCTGGCCACACTTCGCTTAGTGACTACTGCCTCATATTCTTGGTCAGTTACCTCGAGATTGGTCAGATACACGCGATTGTTATCAGAATCAACGCTGTAATTTTCACGATAAACTGTTGCACCATCGATTGTTACCGAGACTGCGTCACCGTGACCAATATCAATCTGTGAAAGCTCAATAACATGTGAATCTTCCTGTGAAGATGCATTGCCGTTAAACACGGTGACTTCTGCATCTATCGCTGTGATATGTTGTGCAACGGCAAGACCCGATTGAGCTACATATGATAGGTCAGCCAACTTCATGGCGATGATGGTGTAGCGCGTCTCGTCAAGTAGTTCAGGTAAGACTGAATCATCTACAAGGGTAATAGTCGCAGTAGCGAAATCTATTTCATAAGCCGATGCGTCTAAGGTAACCCCTTCGCGGATTACCGTTAGTGGATCTGTTTCTGCTAGAGGCATTAGAGTGCTGAAATTAAATGATTTCTCATCACGTTGCAACTTAGTGGACGCAGTATCGGCTTCACGTATTTCCACTACCAACTCGTCGCCGAATTCAGCTGTACCATCGAGGATTAAACCGATGCGATCCAATTCATAGTCCACATGGATGCGATCCTGACGCACTTCAGTGCCTCTGAAGAATATACGAACACTATCAGCTGGAACGCGATGTGTTCCAGGATTCAAGGTGTCTTCCGGCAGCTGGATGACTTGATTGTATGGCCCTTGCGAATGGGTCACGAAAAGATCATCTGAATTTTCCAGAGCAAGGGTAATGTTGTCATCGCCCAAGCCGGTGTTGAGCATGGTCACCGTGTTTATGCTATTACTGCCGTCTTGGTGAGTGGCATTTACCGTGATGTCATCATTGCCCCAGCCGGTCCACATTCTAATGCCTTCGGAGTAATCTCCATCGGTGGAATAGCTGATATTACCATTAGCCATGCCGCTTAGGGTGATTTCACCCCCCGCTGTCTCGTCTATTGAAATAATGTCAGCGTTAACCGCGGCCTCATCACTTATCAACAATAAGTGGGTTCCATCACCAGCATCGATATCCAAATCACCATTAATGCTGCCTAATTCACCGGTGAGCATGTCAGTCGTTTCGCCAATAGCGAACGCTGCATTTGATGAAACGAATATGTCGTCATCACCGCCGTTTAGCTCAAGTGAGGTTGTTGCTGATGTGCCAGTGATATTGACGGTTTCATTTCCATCACCAGTCTTGATGTTCAACACGNTAGTGTTGAAATACGCGATGCTCGGATCTTTACGTGTGACGGATATTGAACCATTAAAGTCTTCACTGGTAATCACATTGTCAGGTCTGATGACCAGATCCTTATATTCGCCCAACATATGTATGAGGAAGGTGTCTATATGTTTGGTTACGAGGAAGTTTGAAGTATGCGGCTTTGATCCATCCCGGTTATTTGGATTCAGTATGAAATCTAGAGCGTTGTGTACATCCTCAGAGCTCGCGTCATAATCCAGAGCGGCACTCGTTTGGTTTGCTAAACGAATAGTGAATGATCCTGCTGTTGCATCCGAAACNGTGATTGCATTAACAATGTTGTTGGTTCGGGCAATAGATCCGTTTTGAATCAGCGTTAAAGGATTCTCGTCTGAAACATTCTCAGGCATACTGACCGACGCACTCAACAGAGGAAGGTCAATGCCACCTAAATCTCCAGTGAACGTGATTCTAAATGTCTTTGAATTGATACTTGTATCCGTTTCAACCACCGAAATTGTGGAAGCCTCTAGGCCAATACCCTCTGATATGGCATTGGCCAAGTCACTTGCTGTGCTTGTGAAGTTCAGCTGATGGCTTGTTCCACCGTCAAGGCCATGAGTAGGACTCATAATGATTGAGTAATCAATGGATTCGCTGGGAACAGTGAATTCTTGAATCTCATTTTGTTTAGTTGAGATGTGTCCATGGCGAACTGTTGAAACAGTAACTCCAGCACTCGAGTTCAGATCTGCATCTAGCGTCGGAGTCGGACCATTTTGTGTCTGTGCTTCAAATTCCTCAACAGTCGGAGTACCGATAATTTGTGGAATGTTTAAGCCTGCGAGATCGCCAAGGAAAGTTACCCGATAAGTGTAAGTGTTCCCCTTGATCACGGGATTGCCTACATGGATTTCATGGTTCGAAATGCCGATCTGTGGAATTAAGGCAGCGAGGATCGTTGATGCAGCATCAGGCTCTCTCATGTCCTCGACATTGATGGTTGCGGAAGTGCCGCCTGTATAATTGCCAAACGCTGGAAGCGTTAACGTATATGTGCCGCCGATCGCCTGAACGCTAATCTCCTGAACTTCTGCAACTGTCGACATTTGCAGTCCGGAAATGCTGTCGCCGCTGAGGTTGAGTAATTCATCGGTTGTTTGTGCTTGTGATTCGCTGTCATCGATATTGATCGTGAGGTCACCGTCTGAATCATCGATTGTTAGCAGTGATGCTATTAGATCAACGGTGTCATCATGCGTGATTGTAATAACATCAGTGCCTGTGGATGCATCGACTTCAGTGTGTCCCAAAATAGACTTGATCGTTAGGTTGTCATTACCATCGTTCGAATCGATCAGTGTTAAACCGCTATGAGTGGTTTCAACAGTCAGATCGTCATCGCCAGTACCTAAATTCAGATCAATAACTTCCATGTTGGTGTATTGAATTCCGCCGGCGACAATTCTATCCCCAATGCTCACATCGGAGCCCATTCCTAAGCCAGTTAGATGATTCTCTGTGAGAACACCGATGTCATCAGATGGACTGTCATTGTGATAGAAGTTAAATCGATCAACTTGATCTTCTTCCACAACACGCAGATTTAGATTCAGCGGGGCATAGTAATAGAAGTGGTGTGTAACGCTTGCGGTACCAGGTAAATCTACAGGATCCCGATCAGCAAGATTAGCGTTCGTATTGAACGGTTCAACCAGTGGTTCTGGAATCTCTCCTTTGAATAGTACACTTGTACCGGAGATGACAGGTTGGTATTCAGGTTCTTCAGAAGTTAAGTCATCCTTTAACTGCTCCAGCACAGCAAGACTGTTGGAAGCAGCGTTCTGAGTTGCACTTAACACCCAGATGTTATCGTTGGCATTGAATACGAGTTCCCACTCACTATCCGGTCCGTTTGCCACATCCCAATCCCAAATGATTGAGGTGTCTGTCCATATTGCATCTTGCACGGAAGTGTCAGTGAAATCACCAATACCGCGAACACTACTTGTGGCATTGACGGCACTGTCAGGACTTTGCGTTACTCCGAAATAGTCAATGTTAAATGAGGTGTTGTTTGTGTTACGTATTAGGATTCGGCTATCGCCGGTTAAGCTGATTCGGTATTCGGCATCATAGTGCTCGTTGGCGTTGATGAGGTTTGTTAGTCCAATAGCAACCTGGCCAATGGTGGAATCATTTTCGCTGACGGTATAACTGAAGCAGTCAACCATATTGCTGTTGCAGTCAGCTACCAGATCAGCAGTTGTTAGATAATTGCCATCTTCTCTTGCAAGGTTAATATGCCAGACTTCTCGTTCATGTGGCGTGCCACCAATCTGGATTGTTGCTTCTTCCCAACTTAACTCACCAATATTCGTGGTTTGTGTTGGATCTGGTGTTCCACGTACATCGACCTCTGTGTGTGGATAGTGGATTTTGTAGCCTGTCGCGTCATCCCAGGACAAGATATTACTTGAAATCTTTGCAACGTCGATATCAAGGGCCGGATCCACGGTGTTCAATAATGTGAAGAAGTACGGATAGTCGTTAAATCTCGGATCAAACCCGTCGCGTTCACCGTAATCGGCATTTCGGTGATTAGCTGCATTGTCCGTCAACACAAGCCATTTCGTCGCATCTGTTTGCTCTTGAGTTGGCGTCGCTTCTAATCCGAATTCAACTCTCGCATCTTCATCCACAATCCAGTCATAGGGCGATTCTTCGACAAGGCTGGAGAATGAACCGTCTGCTAGTGGATAGTTGTATTCTGTGGGTAATGTAACTGGATTTGTCAGGAACCGCTCTTCTCCAACGCGAAGACCCCCTTCCAGACTTAATGGGCCGCGAATGGCGTTAGCACGAGCTTCCATTGCTGGGAAAGCTAGTGTATCACCACCATCTATTACGTCGTCATCAATTGCAATGACATAAACTTGTTGTCCGCTTTTCCAGTCATCATTGTTGGAGTCAAAAACTAGTTGCGGTACGATTCTGGCAGCCGAATCAGAGCTGTTGTCGGCTTCAATCGTCACATCGAAATGGTATTCATCTTTATTCGTGATACTTAATGTCCGACCGACAGCTGAGATGTCTATGTTCTCGAATATCGTTGCAAATTCCTGTGAGCTTTCAGCTTCGGCCAGGATTGAATTGTAAATGCCATCGAGAATATCTGCCAACGTATCTCGGTATTGGACAGTGTACTCAGCCTCATATGAGTTAATTGATGAATCATTCGCTACCCATTCAAAAGTGGCGACCCATCGCTCTGCTATTCCTGGTGTACCGCTGAATTCAAAGTTGATTTCAGTGGCAGGATGCCTCGTCAGAACCTCATCCACTCCAAGATCAATGCTGAATGAACCCAGGTGTGAAACAATGATCTTGTTTTCAATGGTCGAATCAAGTTCGGCTGTGTAACTTGGCAATGCATCAATTAATTCAACAAGACCATTTGCAATTGCTGCATCATCCTGTTCACTCGTAACTGGATACTGGAGCGTTCTTACATGGTTTGTTGACGAGTCTGTTAGTACCACGTTGACTTGGTTATTTGTACCGCCGGCTAGCTCAATAGCCATGCTTTGTGACTTAATTGCGTGTGAACTGCTGGCCAAGACAGATTCAGAGTTGGGATCATTACGATCCGAAAGGGTTTCAACAACGAACTCAGTGAAGAAGGCCTTGGAGGGATGCTCGATAAGCAAGGAATAATCTGTCGATAATTGATTTATCTCGACATTGTCGGGCTCAGTGGATTCCAGATCGAAGGTTCCTACATGTGTAATAACAATGTGATTATCGTTCGAGGTCTCAATGCTTGCGGTGTAGCCAGCTAATTGATCGATCAGTGTTACCAGTGCATTAGCTATCTGAGCGTTCGTCTCACCATCAGCTATAGCATGCGTCACAACGTCGCCACCAGTTAGCGTTAGGATGATATCTCCGCTGATTGGCTGATTTGGATCTGAATCATCTATTTCGATAGCAATTGTTTGTGATTCGTAAACTACAGGATCGACAAAACCATGGCCAACAGCATCTGTCTGCCAGGTTTGGAAGTCTAATCCAGGGGAAACGACATGTGTAAATACCGTTTCCGTAAATGGAGTCAGATCTGTTGGATTATCAATCGATAAGAGCTTGAGTTGTAAAGTTTCTCCAACTGAAGGCGTTCCTCCGAGATGAACCATCACACGCTGGGTCGCTGTCCTGGTTTGCAAATCGTTGTTTTCCCCGAAACCCGCGTCTGGGTTAAATGCTTCATCGGAGTCATACGTGCGAGTCGCAATGGATTCGGCATCGAATATAACAGTATCATCTGGTTTATCGCTGAGCTTGACAGTATACGAGTCGACGATTGGATGGCTCGTTGGATCACAAGGCAGATTGCTTGGATCTACGCCGCAATCTGCGTATGTGCTATACGTTTCGACAACCTCAAATGCTGCTGGTTCATTGATAAGTTCTTCGACCAAGTTATCGAAACGACTTGGACTATCACCGTCGATATTCACCACATATTGATGGTATTCCGGCAAATAGTCTGTAATGGTGGCTTCGATTCCGAGCCAGCTATCACTAATGCCATGGAGTTTTTTATCAACGAGTTCAATGGCTTCCTCGTTATAGTCATGATTTTCGATAGATGTGTTGAGCTGATAAGAAGCACCATTGGCGACTCCAAAGTCCCAGTTCACAAGGCCATGGGTATTCCCAAAGAACGTCGTGTCATTGAATTCAAATCGGCTACCAACTTTCACACGGTAATACTCATTTGACTCGGTAGCTTCTAAGGCGTACTGCATCATCGGGTCATACGCATGATTGCTGCCGTCATCTGTGGCCGTTAGGCATGTCTCGACTACTTCATCACAGCCGGCTGCTTCATTTGTGTAAAGCGGTACCTCGGGAGTGATCGTTAGGTTGTCATTACCATCGTTTTCAACTAATTCCAGTTCCAAGGTTGGATATATGGTGTATCCCAAATAATCCGGTAAAGTTAGCGTGGTTAATCCGATATCAATTGTACGGAAGCCATACGGAATTATTCCTGTGATCAGTTGGGTGTCATCAATATCGAGTAGCACGGTTGCTAGTTGATCGATTGCTGGGGCGGTGGATACACCGACGGAGAATGGATTTGGTAGTCCGCCGTCGTCTCTAGGTGCCAGTGTCAAAATGGTGTAATAATTACCACTTGTATTATCTTGTGTCAGATCAATCGTAGCACTGACAACTGAAAGTGGGTCGTTGTTGATCTCGCTTTGAAGATCTAAGCCGATGCGATACGAGGCAGAGAACCACTGCTTGTTCTTGCCAGCTGTTGCCGAATATTGTGTACCATCCACTTCAATGGTCCATATTTGCCCGGCGATAATATTACCAGCGATTGGGATTTCGTAAGCGGTGTAATGTTCTTCCGTTATTGAGGTGCTGGAGTTGTTATCTAAAACATACGCTTGGTTACGTTCTTGAACGATATCCGAAATCGACATCACTTCAGCCCCAACGCGGGATCCATCGTTATGGATGATCGTAATCGGATTCCCAGCCACTGTAGTTGAATCAAGATTTAGATTGCTATCGATGGATGTTTTGATCTTGGCAAGGATGTCCGCTTCAGTATCACCTTGTGTTGGCACTGCTGAGACTACTTCGCCGTCAAGCGTGATCTTCCATGTCTCTCGAGACCCTGCCAAATCAGCAGGACTGGACGATTCGATTGACAGTTCTTGTTTCCAGTAACGTTGTACTTCACCAGATAGTACGACCGCAGAACTCAGATGACCGGCCGGCAGTGAAACTGAACTGTTAACACCAAAGTTGTTTCCGTCAGTTCGCAGGATATATAAATCAACTTCTTCACTGGATTTAGTCACCGTTATTGCGTCGTATTGATTATTACCATCGTTAGTAATACTGCTGGCTAACTCATCAGCTATGGTTTCAATCGATGTTCCAGTAGAGGTATATGTGATTGGTGATGCGACGGTATTGGGAACTGCAATACTCCAGATGTCGCCGTTGTTTGAGTTCTCGGTAAGTGTCAGATGCTTGATACTTGGCGCCGGTATGGTTGGCACAAATTCTGTTACTGCCGTGATTGCATTGGTTATGTCTTCCTGGCCTTCTCTTGTGAACCAGATAGTGCCGTCATTCGGAGCTGCCAACGAGTGATAGTTGTTATTACTGTCAATGCTTGTGGAAATCGCTGAGGTTACGTCCGACAGCGTTGTATTTCCTGCCGCGACTTGATGGTTAGAGATTTCAGAGCTCGTTCCATTAACAGTGACATCCAGTGACCACCAGTCATACAGTGAAATTGCCCCTGAAAGATCAACCTGAATTCCATCCTTGGAGGATACAGATGAATAGCGATCAATCTCGACGTTTCTTGCGTCAGTTAAGTCAGTTCCTGACGCACGCACGATGATTAGATTTGCACCTTGACTGATTTGGTTGCGTTCCCAGGTTTCGACCCCGAGCCAACTAGCAGCCATATTTTCAGCGACGCTTGCTGTGTTATTACCAGTGGCTTGGGTGATTTCGTAACCCGAATTCGTGCCATCATGTAATTCGTCATTGTTTGCTACGTCGATATACCATCGGTCATCATCGACTAAGGAATCATCGATTGTAAGGATAGTAGCATCAAGAGTCCCAACTGAAGTAACAGCGATTTCTGTATCTGTAATTGTGGTAGATACCGCAGGTATCGTATCAGCTGTCATCGGGACAACCACAACATGTCCATTCAAGCCGTATGCAGCGTAATCAGCATGTTGATGGATTTCAGAGGCAATGCCCTCTGCAACACTGTTTAAGGTGTCATTTTCTGTAATTTGATGATCGAAATCGGTGCTGTCGATAGTAAATGTAATCGTTTTATTCTCAACGGGGTTACCAGTAAGCTCAAATGCTTTAGCTGTTACTAAGCTAGATGGTGTTGGGCGGTCAAGTGAGCGAACTGTCCTAACAATCGGGGCAAAGTTAGCATCCACGTTACTGGTCATTACTGTAAGTTCATTGCCATCAAGATCAATTGGTTGATAATCAAGATGTGAACTAATATCAGCATTAAACTCGGATGCTATAGCACTCGAATTAGCGTCAGAAGATTCCGCAACAACACTGTTGTTGTAAATCAGTTGATGGGTATCCCCGGTCTTTACATAATTCCCAATCGCAATCACAGCAGCCTGTGAGAGTTGGTTGATGAAATTAGATTGAGTCGTAGATAAGTTAAATGTGACAGCGTTAGCATCATTACGTGTAATCACAAGAGTATTAGTGTTATCGTCCGAGCGGACAGCGCTGTATGCGGCAAGTGCATCAACCTGCATCCTCAGCTTATCAACCATTCCGTTAATGGAATTGTTTGAGCCCACGGCACTGGCGGAAACAGTATTGCCATTTGCTGTTAGTTCGAGAGTCCATGTTTGATCAATTCCGACCGATGTAAGTGACTCACCTGTTCCGTCGAAAGTAATTACATACGTGTTGTTTGCGACAGCGGGATCAACGGCATCGCTAATATTACCTGCCGGAGTTAGGTCGACGCTTGCAAAGAATGGTGTGTTGTCGTTCGCACGTACTACAGTGAGTCGATCATCATTCGTTGCTGTGGCGTTGTAAACAGAGCCATTGTTGATGAGAGTCTGCATTTGACCTGCGACATCGTCAGTTGCAGACAGCGTCTTGTAAATGAACGGTGTTTCGCCGTCGAGCGTAATAGTCCAGGTTTCACCCTTTCGTATTTCATCAAAAGAAAATGTAACTTCATCCCATTTCACGGTTCCTGGGTCATCTGGCGTACCCGTTATTTCAGCAGTACCTGTTGGAGCGGCTGAAGTAATACTCACCACGACACTGATTGGTGAATTGTCATCTTGGACCGTAATGACATCGCCATTACTGGTTGCTGTAATTCCAGCCTGCCCATTCAGTACCCCGGCAAGTTGTTGAGCGACGTCACCTTCATCATCGTTGGCGGTTACTGCATAAGATTGTTGAACTGCAGGACCCAACTGCGGTGTTATAGTGACGGCCCACTGATCACCAACTGAACCCGCACTAACGATGGTTATTTCTGCGATCCCAAATTGGGCGTGATTGCCAGCACCATCGGTGGTTATAGATGAAAGAACTCTCGAGACATCGCCGGCATCTGTAATTATTTGGCGTACGCCCATGTGGTCGTCCGCATCATTGGCATGCCGTAACGTAAAGTCTTTGTCGCGTCCTTCGTCATTTTGGTCAGCGTTTGGATCACGAATACCGGTGATCGTGATGACCGGACCGAGGGTGTCAACAGTGTAGCGCCCAGCGTGCAAACCATCATTCAGAATTTTTGTTTCTAACGCTTCTGCAATGGTTGTGAGTGTGTCGCTGGCAGTTGCAGTATGCACATGGATGCGATCACGCAGGCCGATTTTCCATTCATCACCTTCGTTGACGTCTCCAGTCAGTTCCAGCGTGGCTACCGTGTAATATTGAGGTGCTTCCACCTCTGTCGTTGGGTTATCCACCAGACCATCCGTGGGATCGGCCTGTGCATCGGTTACGGTGAATGTGTAATAGTCATAAGAGCCATTGCCAGTACCTTTAACCATTACATATGGAATATTGCTGTCCACGGCGTTTGCATTTGTCATGCCGTTGCCAATGTCGGCATTAAACAGTTTGTAGAAATCATCACTGTTGTCGATGTTCTGACCCGCACCCATTGCATCCTTTGTTTTTGCAATTGGTTCCGGAGCGAATACAAACCGACCGGTCGAATGGCCTTCGAGTGACACATGTAACTGATAATCCACACCCGCAGGGATTCCGCCTGACCTTGGATACCACGCATCGACTTCAACGTAGTATGTACCTGCTTCCGTTATCTCATAAGAAATGAAATCGTCGATCCAGGTCTCACTTCCTAAAGCCCCTTCTGTAATCGCTGAGATTCCATCACCCGCTATGATAAGGATGCGCGGGTCATCCGGATCAGCAGTGACTTCTTCATCTAATTGGTAAAGTGAAAGCCGATTGGCCCATAACACTTTGTCACCATAGTTAAAGCCACCATCAATGTCCGCGGCAAACTGAAGGCTACCGCCATTTGCCACTAGCGATTCTTCACTCACCTCAAATCGGTAGAGATCGACATTTCCATCACCGGTTCCATTTATCGTGATGTGAGGTAATGTGTCAGAGCTTGTGATTTTGCGGTCGTAATTGTCGTTCCATTCCGATAAATCCAGATCCTGAGCAGTTGAATGACGATCATGAAGTTCATCTGTTTCACCGATGATGGCTGATCCGAATGTTCCAATAAATCGCCACTCGTCTTCATCCTCAGGCTTTGCAGCTGAAACATTATTCCAGCTATCGATTTGATTCAGTAACTCATCACGAACGTTGATGAGTGTTTTATTTTGTTCAACAGTATACGCCGCTACTAACTCAGTGCTATGAGCAGAATTCGACTGTATTGCAATCTCCCAGTGTTGGCCTTCACTTACCTGTCCGACCAATGCAAATGAGATTGCACCAAAATCGTGAGTCTCATGAGTGTCATCGTTAAAATGCCAAATAATGTTAGCGGTATTTGCATCTGCGAGCTGTCCGCCTACCGAGACCTCAAGATTAGTGATTGCATATCTGCTGCTGTTATCCGAAGAAACGGATATTGCTGGAGTAACCTGAATTACATTGCCTTCACCAACTATCGATGAAGTTGTCGGTTCCGTAACCCGAGTGTCACCATTCGTTTGCTCAACGATTACACCAGGTGCGTCATCATCGTAAATCGTAACATCAACATGACGTGGATTTCGCGTCGCATGTCCTGCGCCTGCCGTGTACCCGTATGAAATGGGATCAGCAAACAGACCATAGTCTACATCCACTCGCCAGGTATCACCCTCATTAACACTATTGGCAGTAACTGCCAGGTCTAGCTGTGAGTACCATGGATCCACTGACAAAGACGGAGTCACATCTTCAGCTTTACGATCAGTAGCAGCTGACTCGTTACTATTGTTCGCGGCATCAGCTGCTGCCGTGACCCCCCACGTTAGTACATATGGATCTACTGTGGGGGTTATTTCAAGGTTTCCATTGGCATCACGATTAGCCCATGTGGAGGCGACACTTCCGGCCACTACTGTTCCATTACTTTGAGATTCCCCCGGTTGTGTATAAGCACCTTCCCAGCCGGCATCGATGACAATGTAGTGATCAATATTGCCCGCCCCATCATCCTCGGCAACAACATCCAGCACAGTGAATCGTTTGTTGTTTAGTTTTTCCGCAAGTACTTCTTCATCGCTACCTTCATTTGCCAACGCGTTAATGGAGGTGATGTAGATCTGATCACCTGCTGTTAGTTGGCTACTGGTATCAACTGTCAGTTTGATCTTATTGACATAGTTGTTGAAATTGTGTGCTTCAGCATTTGTGATTGCGAAGCCTAATGAGTAGCTGGCAGACCATGGACTGTCTATGGTTATCGCTTGTGTGGTAGTCGTTACATCTGTTACTGATGTTGCGATAACCACCTGGCCATTCAGGTCATCGTTAAGGGGTGAATTGCTGACGAGCCCATGGATATAAAGCGATTGACCATTCTCGAAGGAGACATTGTCCAGTGTATCGACGGTTAGTTCGATTTGTCCGTTATTTTCTGCAATTGCCAGTATGTTAGTTGAGCAATCTTGATTACCACAGCTTATGGCGTTGAGAATACCATCTACGACGGAAGTTGATGTGATATCGTTCGGGTCATCTGATGTATAGGTATATTCCTGACTGTTAATGCCGAGTGTCCAGCGATCACCTTCGATGATGTTGTTTCCATCGTTTGGAGCGATTGTGGTTGTGCCGCTATACGCTTTGATTGAATCTGAAACGGCGGCATTTTCTGCTGTGACATTGAAGGGTAATTTTGAATCTAAGCGGATGACCTTCGTGGTGTTACCATTTTCAGTAATTTCCACAATTTCGGCGGTTAAATGCCCGGAAACATCCCGATTAAATTCAGCCGCTAAGGCTTTTAATATGTCGTCTTTTTCTAGAGCCAAATAGTCACTGAAATCATCAGCGTCAATAACGTGTGTAATTCGTCCGTAGTGTGACCGTTCGTTGTCCGTATCATTTTCAGCTGTTACGCATATTTCTTTGTAGTCAGAACCGTTGCCGCCAAGAGTAATGATGTCTAATGCGTTGGAGCATCCCGAACCGGTGGTTGCAATCTGATCGTCTGAGGTAATCGCAATCTCCACAACTTCTTCAGGTGGCGGTCGGCTGAGGATAACCTGATAGAGATCGCTAGCAAAACCTATTGGAGCACCATTTGTTGGATTATATTCGGCAACTTGAGTGCGACCGTCAGCATTTGAGCCGACCAATGGAGATTCAAGCTCAATAATCACCACGTCCGCAGCATCATTGTCTATGATATCGACCTCGATACTTTCAAGAGCTAACTGATCATAGCCCACGCCATCGTCCGGGTTGTCACCTTCTGCGACAGAGTGCTGGATAATAATTCGTTTTCGGCCTTCTGCCAACTCATCCGTTTGTGCAAAGATATGGATTGTTTGTGGTACAAACCAATTAGCTCGATTGAACTGTACGGTGACCCCATCACCGCTTGCACTTGCCGAATTGCTTTCCCGGCCCATCAAAATTGACTTACCACCGGCAGCAATATCACTTTCTCTATCACGCGTCGGGGTTGCGGTAACTGTTACCGTTCTGATCGGTGCCCGTGTCAGCACGATTTCATATGTCGAGGCAAGAATGTCCTCATAGGCAGGGTTGTCTTCGAAGACCATTAATCCAGATTGCGGAACAGTGATCACGACCTCAGGTTCATCGTTGTCCGTGACCTTGGCAGAGATGTCCTGTACATAGATTTGATTGAACCGTTCGTCCAAGCTGCTAACAACGTGGTCAATCAGGCCGCTGTGCCCTTGTAGATCATTGCTTACGACATAGATTGGTTGGCCATCATTTCCACCGGAATTAAAGGTATCT